>JANXVI010000485.1 GCA_025351745.1 Rhodoferax sp. | reverse complement strand
TGCTGTCAGTGCAATTTTCCCAGATAAGTTTCTGAGAACAGGGACTTGCGGAAATCCATTTCGTCGGGCTCCCGTTCATGCAGGGCCAGACGCTCGAGTTCATAGGCTGGCATGGGCATTGAGAACAGAAAACCCTGCAGTTCATTGCATCCCATGCCGACCAGCAAATCGCGCTGGCCAGGTGTTTCTACACCTTCCGCAACCACGCGCAAATTCAGCGCGGTTGCCATGTTGACGATGGACTGCGCGATCGATCTCGCGTCTTCGCTCTCTTCCAGGTCCGATACAAATGCACGGTCGATTTTGAGTTCGCGCGCGGGCAGCTTGCGCAGGGCAGCAAGGCTGGAATAGCCCGTTCCAAAATCATCGATAGATACGTGAAAACCCGCGTTGCGCATCTTCTCAAAGGTAAGTTGTGTGACTTTCGTATCTTCCATCGCTACCGATTCGGTGATCTCGCAGGTGAAACGCTCAGGCTGAATGCCGTTGCGCTGCAGTGCAGCCTCAATGCGGTTCACCAGATCATCCTCACGCATCTGGTAGCCCGAGATGTTGACGGCCACCCGCATGCGCAGTCCCCGCTCGCGCCAGCGCGCTGCCTTGCGGCAGGCCTCTTCAATGACCCAATGACCGATAGGGCCAATCAATCCATACTGTTCTGCCAGTGGGATAAACACCACGGGGCTGACCAAGCCGCGTTCCGGGTGATGCCAGCGCAACAGGGCCTCTGCACCCGTGACTTGCAGGCTGACGGCGTCTATCTTGGGTTGAAAATATAACTCGAATTCGCCTTTGTCCAGCGCACTGCGCAAATCGTTGAACAGCAATGCCTGCTCACGGATTTCTGCACCCATTTTGGGGTCATACAGGCAAAAGTCGCTGCCCCCGTTGAGTTTGACGCTGCGCATCGCCAATGCTGCATTGCCCACGATCTTGCTGACTGCGCCATGGTCAGGGTACACGGCAATGCCGATAGAGCAGGTCAGCTGCGCCCGTATGGCCTCAAAGGTGAACGGGACCGCTAACGCATCAGACACGCGCTGCGCAGATGCATGCGCACTGTGTTGGTCACCGTCTACCAGCAGTGCAAATTCACCGACCGCGATATGACAGGTCGGTGTTTTGTCTCCATCGCACATCGCCAGGCGGCGAGACACTTCCTTCAGCAGGCGGTCACCGGTTTCATTGCCAAATGCATCGTTAAGCAAAACGAAATTGTCCAGGGTTACATACAAGACGCCGAATGGCCCCGCGCCACGATCCACCTTGTTCGCTTTTTTCGCAATGGCTGCATCAAACAAGGCCCGCGTTAATAGCCCCGGCAAGGCGTCACTGGCCATTTTGCTTGCCAGTTGCTTGGATAGATCTTCAAGTTGTGCAAAAAGTTGGAGTCTGCGCCGGCGTTCACGCCAATATAACCCGGACAGGGCCAAGCTCATGAGCCCGCTGGCTGCGGCAATGGCGGACCAGGTGTTCATTCAGCTAGCGTGGTGGGTGGCGTTGCGCGGTAAGGGCACAAGACATCATAGCCAGTTTCGGGCCGCTGGCAGCAGCAATTGCGGGGGATTCTTGGGTGATCAGCTCTTTGCGTCTACACCCTGGCGTACCTCCAGTTGGGCGCGCGAACTGGCGTTGATGACGCGTAGCTCGGCCAGTGTTTCGTCTATATGGGCGCGCTTTTTCTCCAACTCGGCAATTTCGCTGTCGGTGCGATCGATAACGTAACTCAGTTGCTGTGCGCGGCCCTCTCCTTGATCACCGTACAGATCCAGGTAGCGCTTGATCTCGGACAGTGGTGAACCGATTGCCTTGGCACGCAGTATCAGCGCCAGCCGCGCCCGGTCGCGTCGGGTGTAGACCCGTGCGCCATTGATGCGCCTTGGTGCCAGAAGCCCCTTGTCTTCATAAAACCGCAGCGCCCGCAGCGTGATACCAAACTCCCGGCACAGCTCGGTGATGCCAAAGAGTTCGGTCGTGGCCTGGTCGCGGTGGGAGTCGACAAAGGCCTGTGCGTCAGCTGCGGACATGGGAATCAGATCACCCGTTGCAGACGCATGGCCACGCCCATGTCGCCAGAGACCTTCAGTTTGCCGGCCATGAAACCGGTGGTGGGCTCCAGGTCGCCGCTGAGAAGGGCATTGAGATTTTCCAGCGTTATGCCCACGGTGCAGTCGGAATCGATGTTGTCGTTGCTCACGGTGTTGGGGGTAGACGCACCGTCGATGCGGATGACGCCGTCGGCGCCGCAATCGAATTTCAGGGTGGCGGCCAAGCCGCTGTCGGCACCTACCTTGGTGCGAATGGCTTGGGTGCAGGCTTCGAGGTTCATGGTGCTTCCTTGCAGGATGGGGTGGATTGCCGTGTTGGTTCCGGCTGGTTGGCCAACTGGGCTAAATGCTAACAGAGACGCATACCGCATACATCAGTAAAAACACCTATACGATAGTTGATTGACGTTAACGTTACCATGGCATGTAATGCAGGTATTGCCACGCAAGGATTTATTTGATGCCCGCCATCCGATCCAAGATCAAGCCGAAGTCCGACGACTTTGCCGCCAATGCCCAGCGTATGCAGGGCCTGTTGGCCGAAGTCCAGCGCCTGGAGGGCTTGGTGATTGCCGAGTCCGAGTCCAAACGCGAGAAGTTCGAGAAGCGCAAACAGTTGCTCCCGCGTGAGCGTGTGGCCCGCTTGCTGGACCGTGGCACGCCATTTTTGGAGCTGAGCCGGTTGGCCGGCTTGAACATGCACGACGACGACGGCAAGAAGTCCGTCATGGGTGGCGGCTCGATCGTCGGCATTGGCGTGGTCGCTGGCAAACGCTGTGTCGTTTCCGCCAGCGACAGCGCGGTCAAGGGCGGCACCGTGGCGCCCATGGGCCTGAAGAAAGCCCTGCGCGTACAGCAGATCGCGCAAGAGAACAAGCTGCCTTTGATTTCCTTGGTGGAGAGCGGAGGCGCCAACCTGATGTACCAGAGTGAGATCTTCATTGAAGGTGGCCGCACCTTTGCCAACCAGGCGCGCATGTCGGCCATGGGGCTGCCGCAGATTGCGGTGGTGCATGGTTCGTCCACCGCGGGCGGCGCGTATTTGCCAGGTTTGTCGGACTATGTGATTTTGGTGCGGGGTCGCTCCAATATCTTTTTGGCCGGCCCACCGCTGGTCAAAGCTGCCATAGGCGAAGACTGCACCGAAGACGAACTGGGCGGCGCTGAGACGCACGCCCAGGTGACCGGTTTGGGCGAGTACCTGTGCGAGGACGACGCCCATGCCATCGGCATGGCGCGCGAAGTCATGGACAAGCTGCGCTGGGATGGGGTCCCCACTCTTGCCCCATGTGCCGAGCCGCTGTTTGACGAGCAGGAGTTGATGGGCATCGTACCGGCCGATGAGCGCGAGCCGTATGACGTGCGCGAAGTTATTGCCCGTCTGGTCGATGGCTCAGATTTTCTGGAGTTCAAAACCGAATACGGTGTCGAGATGGTGTGCGGCCATGCGCGGGTGCAGGGCCATCTGGTGGGCATATTGGGCAACAACGGCCCGATTCAGCCCACGGGTTCGACCAAGGCCGCGCAGTTCATCCAACTGTGCGACCAGACTGGCACACCATTGGTTTTTTTGCAGAACACCACCGGCTACATGGTGGGCTCGGCGGCCGAGCGGGGCGGCGCCATCAAGCACGGCTCCAAGATGATCCAGGCGGTGGCCAATGCCCGCGTGCCCAAATTCACCTTTGTGCTGGGTGGCTCGTATGGCGCGGGCAACTACGGCATGTGTGGCCGTGGGTTCGATCCACGTTTTATCTTTGCCTGGCCTACGGCGCGCACAGCGGTGATGGGCGGTGCGCAGGCGGCCAAGGTCATGGATATCGTCAACCGCGCCAAGATCGAACGTACGGGCATGGAGGCTAACGAAGAGGCGCTCAAGGCCATGTCAGACGGCTTGCGTCTGCGCTTGGACAAAGAGTCTGCCGCTCTGTTTGGTACCGCCCGTTTGTGGGACGACGGCATCATCGATCCGCGCGATACGCGCCGCTTCTTGGGACTGGGTCTGGCGCTGGCGTCAGAGGCTGATCAACGCAAATTGCATCCCAATACCTTTGGCGTCGCCCGCCTGTAAATCCACCACCACACGAGTAGGCACAAATGAAATTCACCCCTGAACACGAGCAGATTGCCGACACCGTCCGCAAGTTTGTCACCAACGAGATCAACCCCCACCTGCCAGAGTGGGAGAAGGCGGGCCAGTTCCCCGCTCACGCGCTGTTCAAGAAAATGGGCGATCTGGGTTTATTGGGCATCAAGTACCCCACCGAATTTGGCGGCCTGGAGCTGGACTTTAGCTACTCCATGGTGATGGCCGAGGCCCTGGGTGAATGCAATGCCGGTGGCGTGCCCATGGCCATTGGCGTGCAAACTGATATGTGTACGCCGGCCCTGGCCCGGTTCGGCAGCGACGCCTTGCGCCACGAGTTTTTGGCACCCAGTATTGCCGGAGACATGGTGGGCTGCCTGGGTGTCAGCGAGGCGGGTGGTGGCTCCGACGTGGCGGCGCTCAAGACCACGGCCCGCAAAGATGGTGGTGACTACATCATCAACGGCTCCAAGATGTGGATTACCAACGGCATGCAGGCCGACTGGTGCTGCCTGCTGGCCAATACGTCAGAGGGTGCTGCCCACAAGAACAAATCGATGATCGTGGTGCGGCTGGACAGCCCGGGCGTCACGCGCCAGAAGATCGAGAAGATCGGCATGCACTCCAGCGACACGGCGCAACTGTTCTTTGACAACGTGCGGGTGCCGCAGACGAATCTGATCGGTCAAGAGGGCATGGGTTTCATGCTGCAAATGCTGCAGTTTCAGGAAGAGCGTCTGTATGGCGCAGCGGGTTGCCTGCGTTCGCTGGACCGCTTGATCGACCAGACGATTGATTACACCCGCCAGCGCCAGACTTTCGGCAAGCCGGTATTGCACAACCAGGTGGTGCACTTCCGCCTGGCCGAGTTGCGTACCGAAGTCGAATGCCTGCGGGCGTTGACCTACCGTGCGGTTGAATCCTATGTGGGCGGCAAGGACGTGACCAAGCTGGCGTCGATGGCCAAGCTCAAAGCGGGGCGCCTGTCGCGCGAGGTAGCCGACAGCTGCCTGCAGTATTGGGGCGGCATGGGCTACACGGCGGACAACCCTATCGCACAGTCCTACCGCGATGGCCGATTGATCTCCATTGGTGGCGGCGCCGACGAGATCATGTTGGGCATCATCTGCAAGCTCGAAGGCACGTTGCCGGGCAAGGCGTAAGCATGCGCAGCGCCCTAGATGCTATGAATTTAGTAGCTACTCGTGCAGAGTGGACGAGGGCTACCCTGCATATTTCCTTAAACCGCCCCGAGTCACGCAACGCCATGTCGCTGCAGATGGTTGCAGAGTTGCGCCAATTGCTGCAGGCCGCAGAAGCCAGCATTGGCAAGCCGGATGCTGTGCGGGTGGTCGTCTTGCGGGGTGCTGGTGGCCACTTCAGCGCGGGCGCCGATCTCAAGGACATGGCTGCGGCCCGTATGCGCGCCATGCAGTCGCCTGCCGCCACGCATGACGGTGGGGCTACCGACCCCATTGCCGAAGTGAACGCGGCCTTTGGCGAGCTGTGCCTGGCCTATGCCCGCACGCCCCTGGCTGTGGTGGCGGTGCTCGAAGGCACGGTTATGGGAGGCGGGTTTGGTTTGGCCTGCGTTGCCGATGTCGCCATTGCCAGCGAGACCGTGCAATTCCGCTTGCCTGAAACATCGCTGGGCGTAGTGCCCGCTCAAATCGCTCCTTTCTTGGTGGAGCGCCTGGGCTATTCGCAAGCCAAACGGCTGGCCGTCACCGGCGGCCGACTGGATGCGGCGGCCGCCTTGCGCCTGGGATTGGTGCATACCGTTGCCCTGACGGCCGATTTGCCGGCGGAGTTGGAAAAAGTGCTCGCCGACATCCTGGCCTGCGCGCCTGGCGCACTGGCTGCGACCAAGGCACTGATGGCCCAGGCCCGGCTGCGCGAGCCGCAAGACCTGGTGCAGCCTGCTGCGGCCATCTTCTCCCGCGCTGCCCGGGGCCCCGAGGGGCTGGAGGGTATTGCCGCCTTTCTGCAAAAGCGCAAACCACAATGGGCCATGTCATGACAGCGTTCCACCATTGGATGGCCTCTAGGAGTCTGGGCGGCCGGGCGTTTTGCTTCGTGTCCTCCGCCCGCTGCGCGGGCTCCTCCTTTACCTGCGCAAAACGCCCAGCCGTCCAGACTCTGACCGAGGTGTTCGATGTTTAACAAAATCCTGATTGCCAATCGCGGAGAAATAGCCTGCCGGGTGATCCGCACGGCGCGCAAGCTGGGCTACCGCACGGTGGCGGTGTTTAGCGATGCGGACCGCGATGCACCCCATGTGGCGCTGGCGGATGAGGCGGTGCATATTGGTGCATCGCCCGCAGCGGAGTCTTATCTTCGGGTGGATTTCATTCTGGAAGCGGCCCGCAAGACTGGCGCAGATGCCGTGCACCCTGGTTACGGCTTTTTGAGCGAGAACGCTGGCTTTGCGCAGGCCTGCGTGGACGCTGGTCTGGTCTTCATCGGCCCGCCCGCCAGTGCTATCGAAGCCATGGGCGACAAGGCTCTGGCGAAGCGCCGCATGCAGGATGCCGGCGTCCCGTGCGCACCGGGTTATCTGGGGGCAGAGCAGGGCGACATCGCGCTGACGGCAGAGGCCCACAAGCTGGGCTACCCGTTGTTGGTCAAGGCGGTCGCGGGTGGGGGCGGGCGCGGCATGCGGCTGGTCCGTTCTAGCGCCGAACTGCAGCAGGGAATTGAAGGTGCGCGCCGCGAAGCCACCAGCGCCTTTGGCGACGGTACGCTGATGCTGGAGCGCCTGATTGACAACGGCCGACATATCGAGATCCAGGTATTTGCCGATGCCCATGGCAACGCGGTCTACCTGGGTGAGCGCGATTGCACCGCCCAGCGCCGCCGTCAGAAGGTCATTGAGGAAGCGCCTTCGCCGGTGGTGACGCCCGCCATGCGCGCAGCGATGGGCCAAGACGCCGTGGCCGCCGCGCTGGCAGTAGGCTACCGGGGTGCGGGCACGGTGGAGTTCATCGTCGATGACAAACTGAACCACTACTTTCTGGAAATGAACACGCGCTTGCAAGTGGAACACCCGGTAACGGAGATGATCACTGGGTACGACCTCGTGGAGTGGCAGTTGCGCGTGGCCGCTGGCGAGCCGCTGCCCGCCCAACAGACCGACATCACGCTCACCGGTCACGCCATCGAGGCCCGCCTGTATGCCGAAGACCCCTACACCGGCTTCACGCCACAAACCGGCACCGTACTGTGGTGGCAACCTGGCAATGCTTTGCATGCCGGTGCGCAGGGCGGCGGGGCAAAGGACACTGGCAATGGCGTTCGCGTGGATGACGGCATTGCGCCAGGCAGCGTCGTGACCCCATTTTACGACCCCATGGTTGCCAAAATCATCGTCCATGGCCATGACCGCAACGACGCCATTCGCCGCCTGCGCGCGGCCTTGGCCAATACGCCATTGTTGGGGTTGAAGAACAACGGCTCATTTTTGAGCGATCTGGTTGACCACCCGGCGTTTCGCAGGGCCGAGATGACCACGACCTTGATCGACCAATGGATGGAGAAGGGCGACGCATTGCTGCAAGAGACCGCTCCAACTGACGACACATGGTGCGTAGCGGCTATGGCCGTGGCCATGCGCGGTGTGGAGACTTGGCGCGGAGCCAACTGGCGTGCCAACAGTGTGGCGGCATTTGACCTGCGCTTGCAGTGCGCCGACGTGGTGCGCAGCCTGCGCGTGCGCCCCGACCTGCATGGCGGCGTGGCTGTTACGGGCGACGGTCCAACGGTCGTCGTCCACGTTCTGGGTTTTGCCGATGGCAAGTTGCGGTACGCCGTGGATGGGGTCATCCGCACTGCCATTGCAGTGTTCGCAGGCGCCGATGTGCACCTGGCGTTGTGCGGACGCACTTTCGTTTTTACCGAAGTGTCCACTTTTCCCGACGCCCATGCGCTCAAGGACGCCAGCAAGGCGCGCTCTCCCGTAGCCGGAAAAGTCACCCAGGTGCTGGTGGCAGCAGGCACGGCCGTGCAGGTCGGCCAGCAAATGGTGTGCGTGGAAGCCATGAAGATGGAGATGTGGCTCAATGCTGAAGCGGCTGGCGTCGTGCAAGCTGTGCATGCCACGGTGGGCGATCAGGTTGAGTGTGGTGCGCTGCTGGTTGCGCTTGAAATGAATAATTGAATCGGAGACATGAAGATGGAAAAAGCAATCCTGACCTGCGCGCTGACTGGCGTGCTGACGAACCCCAAGCAACACCCCGTGCCAGTGACCCCGGCCCAAATGGCGGCCGAGGCGCGCGATGCCTTCAACGCCGGCGCCTCTATCATGCATGTGCATGTGCGCAACCAGGAAGAAGGCTTGGGCCATTTGCCGTCGTGGGACCCGGATGTAATGGCGTCGGTGGTGGATGCCATTCGCGCGGCCTGCCCCGGAGTCGTCATCAACCTGACCACGGGCGTGGTCGGCAAAGATGTCTCAGGACCCTTGGCCTGCATTCGCCGCGTCAAGCCGGAGATTGCCGCCTGCAATGCTGGCAGCCTGAACTACCTGAAGATCAAGGAAGACGGCCAGTGGGCGTGGCCGCCCATGGTGTTTGACAATCCGGTAGCGAAGGTCCAACAGTTCTTGGACGTGATGGCCGAATGCGGCACCCACCCCGAGTTCGAGTGCTTTGACGTGGGCATCGTCCGCACGGTGGGCATGTACATCAAATCTGGCATGCTCAAGCCAGAAATGGGCCGCGCCGAATACAACCTCGTGATGGGCGTGGCGTCGGGCATGCCCTGCGATGCAGCGCTGCTGGCGCTGCTACCCCAGTGGATGGCCCCCAACAGCGTCTGGCAGGCCACGTTGATCGGCCGCGCCGACATCTGGCCGGTCCACCAAAAGACCGCCGACCTGGGTGGCATGCTGCGCACCGGACTGGAAGATACGTTCTATCTGCCCAACGGAGAACGTGCCAGCGGCAATGGCGCGCTGATTGCAGAATTGGCTCAATGCGCACAGCGTGCGGGGCGCGCCATTGCTAGCCCGCAAGAGACGCGCGACCTGTTGGGCTTAAGGGCCTAAACGGGTGTCAAAAAAGTCTGTGCTATAATTTT
>JANXVI010000453.1 GCA_025351745.1 Rhodoferax sp. | reverse complement strand
ATACGCACTGGTGTCCAGTGGCGGCAGTGGCATGAGTTTGAAACGGTGGACGATCCGGTCACGCACCTGGCGCAGTCGACGGTCGGTCAGAAGTTCGTCTAGCTCGGGCTGGCCAAACAACATGATGTTGACAAGCTTGTGTTGCCCGGTTTCCAGATTCGACAGCAGCCTGACCTCTTCCAACGACTCCGGCGGCATGGCGTGGGCCTCGTCAATGACCAGCAACACCCGGTGCCCCAAGGAGTGCCGTCGCAACAACTCCTGCTGCAACGCAGCAAGACGGCCCTCCGTGGAAATGGGTAGGTCGGTCAAGCCCAAGTCGCGCGCTATGGCACCCAAGATCTCGTCACGGCTAAAGCTGGGGTTTGCGAGGTAGACCGTACTGATGTGGGAGTCCAAGCGGCTGATCATCAGGCGCGCCAAAAGCGTCTTGCCGCTACCCACCTCTGCGATCAGGGTGATGATGCCTTCTTCGTGCGCCGCCACATGCAGCAACGCCGAAAGAATGTCACCCCGATGCCCACCGGAAAAGAAAAAGTCCAGATCTGGGGTGATTTGAAACGGCGGCTTATTGAGGCCAAAATGGTCCAGATACAGTGACGACATCGAAACTCCTCGTATTTCGATTCTGGCACGGTTTGTACTGTGCGCATCGGCCTGATGCGCTTCCAAGGCCCGTGGATCAACAAGGCGAAGCGATCAAATGACGGGCATTCAGCCCGCAAATTCCAGTTGCATTGTTTGGGTCGACAAGCGTAAAGTGAAGTGAAAGACTCTCAGGAGAAACACAATGGCACGCCAACAGCAGACAGGTTTCACAATCATCGAATTAGTGATGGTGATTGTTATTTTGGGTATTTTGGCGGCGATTGCGTTGCCCAAATATGTCGATTTGCAGATTGATGCCCGCAGAGCCAAGTTGAATGGAGCCATTGGCGCAGTCCAGTCTGCAGTGGCCATGTCGCATGCCAAGTTTCTGGTAGATGGTTCGCCCACGCAAACTTCGGAGGGCGTAACCGTAAATCTGGCGAACGGCTATCCTAATGCAGCGACTGTCGCGGGTGCGGCCGGAATAACCGCGTCCGCGACAGATTACACCCTGACCACCACCGCGACCACACTCACTGTGTCCCCCGCTGGAGCGACTACACCAACCTCATGCCAATGGGTTTACACGCAGTCCACCGGCGTGGGGTTTCCACCAAACATGCCTGCACCGACGACCACTGGGTGCTAGCCTCGGTTTTTGGTGCCGCTTTTAGCAGGGCGTGGTTGTTATTGCGTCGTTGACTATGAATTCGGTGCCAGCCGCCGCTGCAAATCTGCCGCCTTCATGTGGCGACGCTGGGCTGTGTCCTGAAATGGGTTATCGCCAACGCACCCACCCCGATGGATGGTCACTCTTGACCAACCTCAACCGGCTGCAGTCTGGCATTTACGATTGAATGCGACCCCCGTCGACCGACACATGGGAGCCAACCGACAGGGGGCTGGCGTGCTCTAGACGCCGCGTAGAACCATCGTCCATGCGCAGGTCAATCTGGTAAACAGTTACTTTCTTCATACGCTTTTCAACAGAGTTGCCGGCCCAACCGCCACCCACGGCGCCCAACACGGTGGCGATTGTTTTGCCGTCACCTCCGCCTACCTGGTTGCCCAGCAAGCCACCGAGCACCGCACCGGCCGCTACGCCAGCGCCACTACCCTGACCATCGTGCTGCACCAGTGTGACCGCTACGACCGTCGCACACGTTGCGCAGACTGCCCGTGTCGAGGACACAGCGGGCGGAGGCGGTTGCATCGGCACTGGTTCGGGTGCGGGTGAAGTTGGGGGCGACATAGTTGCTATCTTTTTGCTAGCTGTATGTTGATATTTGACGGTGGCTACCGGTGCTTTATGTAATGCATCGCTAGGTGGCAGGGCATTGGCATGTGACGCCACGGACGGAGCAGCAGACGGTACAGAAGACGGGGCAGAAGGCGATGTCCAAGCCAGTTGCGGGGGCGGGGGGCTAGCGGTCAATGCCAGCGGGGCTGTAAGAGCGGGCGCGGCGGGCGGGTTGCGCATTTGCACAAGGGCGACGCCCAACGCAACGGTGGTGACACCCAACGCACCGACGGCCGCCCATAGCCAAGGGTTGGTAGAGGCGGCAGGTTTGCCGGAAGAATAGATTGCAGTAGACATAGAGGATCCTGAGTGCTGATAACCTTCGAACGGATGCCGCAAGCCCTTGGCCTACACGGCGCACGTGCCGCAACCAGGCAATATGTAACTGGTCGTATGCTGGTGGCTATAAATTCGGTGCCAGCAGCCGCTGCAAATCCGCCGCCTTCATTTGTCGGCGCTGCGCCAGGTCCTGCAACTGGTCGTCCCCAATCTTGCCGACGTTGAAGTACGTGCTGTCTGGGTGGCCAATGTAGAAGCCGCTGACGCTGGCCGCCGGTGTCATGGCCAGGCTCTCCGTCACGCCCATGCCAATTTCCTCGCACTGCAATAGCGCAAACATGTCTTGTTTGACGCTGTGGTCCGGGCAGGCCGGGTAGCCGGGGGCGGGGCGAATCCCATTGTACTTTTCGCCAATCAGCGCCACTGCGTCCAGTGACTCCTGCCCCGCATAGCCCCACAAATCGGTGCGCACCCGCTCATGCAGGGCTTCGGCAAAGGCCTCGGCCAGCCGGTCGGCCAGCGACTT
>JANXVI010000394.1 GCA_025351745.1 Rhodoferax sp. | reverse complement strand
GTCAGGCAGCGGCCGGCCTCGTCGGTGTAGCCGGTCTTGGACAGTTCAATGTCCCAGCCACTGCCGCCCACCAGTTTGTTGGTGTTGTGCACGGCGCGGATGCGGCCGTTGATGGGCACCGTGTCGCTGCTGTCGCTGGTGATGCTGCTGATCTCGGGGTAGCGGGACGCGGCCTGTGCGATCTTGGCGACCTCGGTGGCGGTAGACATATTGGCTGGTGACAGGCCGGCAGGGTCCGCAAACGCGGTGCGGGTCAGGCCCAGGCTCTTCACCTTGGCCTGCATGGCCTGCACGAAAGCGGGTGTGCCACCGGGGTAGTAGCGCGCCAGCGCGGCGGCGGCGCGGTTTTCGGATTGCATCAGCGCCAGCTTCAGTGCGGCCATGCGTGTCAGCTCTGCACCTACCCGCAGGTGCGAGGCGCTGTGCTTGAGCATGTCGACGTCGTCCTGGGCGATGCGCAGGGTCTCCTGCAGATTGGGCTTGGCGTCCAGCACCACCATGGCGGTCACGAGCTTGGTGATGGAGGCGATGGGCACGGGTGCATCGGCATCCTTGGCCATGACGACGCGGCCGCTGCCGTCTTCCAGCACCAGCGCGTGCTTGGCATTGATGGGCAACTGCAGCAGCTGCGGTACGCTGGGTAACGGGGTGGCGACGACCGGCGTAACTGCAGGAGCACTTGGCGCGGTCGGTGCAGTCGTGGTGTTGCTGATATTTGCGACGGCGACAGGCTGGGCCGCCACCGGCGCAGGGCCGGCCGGCGGCGTGCTGCGGGCCTGCACCCACAGGCTGGTGCTGGCCAGCACCAGCGCGGGCAGGGCCATTTTCCAGGCGGCGGCGTGGGTGGCTTGGGGTGCCACCAGGCGTTCCAGTCGTTGCAGTAACTGGCCGCTGGTGGCTGCCATTGCGAGGGAAGGGGCTGCAGGCGCCGGTGTTACCAGGGTGGGCTGCAGCGCCAGCGCATGCAGCGCTTGGGCCAGACGCCGCGGGTCGCCCAGTGCATCGGCCGCCAGCTCGTCGGCCACCTCCTCCCGGGCATCCCGCATGCGGGTGGACAGCCACCACACCACGGGGTGGAAGAACAGCAAGGCCTCGACCACGCTTTGCAGCAGGTTGGCCAAGTAGTCCCAGCGGCGCACATGGGCCAGCTCGTGGGCCAGCAGGGCTTCCAGCAAGGGCACCGGCATGCCGCTGAGCAGCGCAGTGGGCACCAGCACCAGGGGGCGCAGAAAGCCCACGGTGATGGGGCTGGCCAGATCCGGCAGGGCCTGCAGCAACACCTTGCGCTGCACGCCCAGCCGCACAGCGAGTGCATCCAGCCGCGCCTGCCACACCGCCGGGGCTGGCGCTGCACGGCGGCGCAGCACGCCAACCCAGGCCAGGCCCGCACCCAGGCGCAGCGCCATCAGGCCTACGCCCAGACTCCAGGCGGCAACCAATGCCGGCAGTTGGGTGCGGACAATCTCCAGTGCGTCGGGCAGTTCAAAGCTAGGTGGGGTCAGCGTGGTGTCAACCGTGGCCAGCATCCAGCCCATGTGCAGCAGCGGCAGGCTCAGGCAGCTGGCCAGTGCCACGGCACACACCGCATAGCGCCAGCGTGGGCTGGCGTTGCGCAATAAGGCCAGAGCCAGCCCGGTCAGCGCGCCGATCACCAGGCCTTGCCATACGAAATGCAGCAGTGCCCAGCCCAGCGCGGGCACAAACGATTCCATGGCCAGCGGGCTCATGCGGCGTCGTCCTGGCCGGTGTGCAGCAGCTTCTGGATGTCAGCGCGCTCCTTGGCGCTGACATGGCCCTTGAGCGCGGCCAGTACCAACGCCTTGCCCGAGCCGGCAAAGGCCTTGGCGATCAGGTCCTTGAGTAAATGGGTTTGCAGCTTGTCCTGCTTTTGCGCCGGGGCATAGCGCTGCGGGCGCTGGCTCTCGTCACGGGTCAGCAGGCCCTTGCCATGCATAACCTGGAGTTGGCGCAGCACGGTGGCGTAGGTCGCGTCGGGGCGCTCGGCCAGCAGGGTTTCGTGCACCAGCTTGGCATCGGAC
>JANXVI010000101.1 GCA_025351745.1 Rhodoferax sp. | reverse complement strand
TTGTTGCCGCCGATGGTGACCATCCAGATTCTGGGTGGGCGCAAAGAAAAAATTCGCCCCGGTGATGTGCTGGGCGCGCTTACCAGCGAAGAAGGCGGCCCCGCCTACACGCGTGAGCAGATCGGCAAGATCCAGGTCACCGAATTCAGCACGTTTGTAGCAGTGACACGCGACGTAGCCAAGCAGGCCTGTGCCAAGCTGAATGCGGGCAAGGTCAAGGGCAAGAGCGTGCGGGCGCGGATCATGTCGCTGGCCGATTACACCTGAGGATGGTTCACGCTAAGGGCCAGCCTTGTAGGGCAAATTCCTACACGCTTTCTAGCCTGCGGCTGACTCCAGTTTCGCACTGCAGTGGCTACAGTTGCACCAAGCGCCAAAGCATTCCTTCTCTTGGCGCAGCATGCAACCGGAGAACCACCATGACAGTCGCAGCCCTGGCACTCAACCCCTTCAGCCTGATGATGGAACCCGAGCTGGTTCTGCAAACCATGGAGCGCTCGCAGCAACTGCGCGGCCTGCGCCGCCACAAGCTGCGCCCGCTGGACAAGCCGCTGATCCCCTACACCAAGGAAGCGCTGGCCAGCCGTGCCGCGTTTGATGCAGCGATTGACGCCGACGACTTTGAGAACCACGCAGAGTCGTTCCTGAACTGATACACGGCGGCGGCGTGGGGCAAAAGGATGCGGATAATCTCCGCATCCGATTGCAAACACAAAGGCCCTCATGCGCACGCTGTACCGCGACTTTGAAACCCAGGCGCAAATAGACGCCCAGTACAACCCCAGTCTGGTGCTGGCCCCCACCGACCAGCCCATGCAGCATTTCACGGCCCAGGCCAACCGGGCCAGATCGGAACTGCGTTGCGTGCTGGATGTGCCCTACGGCCCCACGGTAGAAGAAACCCTGGATATTTTTCCGGCTGATGTGCCCAACGCGCCGGTGTTTGTCTTCATCCACGGCGGCTATTGGCGTGCCCTGTCCAGCAAAGATTTCCACGGAGTGGCGCTGGGCTTGCATGCCTTGGGCATGACAACGGTGGTCATCAATTACGCGCTGTGCCCCACGGTCACGATTGACGAAATTACCCGCCAATGCCGTTCGGCCTTGGCCTGGGTGCTGCGCAATATCGACCAGCATGGCGGCGACCCCAAGCGGGTTGCCATGGGTGGGCACTCGGCCGGCGGCCACCTCACTGCCATGTGCTTACAAACCGAATGGGCACGCGACTACGGTCTGCCGCAAGACCCGTTCGCCGGGGCGATTGCATTCAGCGGTCTGTTCGACCTGGAACCCCTGCGCTATAGCTACCTGCAACCCATGATCCAGCTGGACGATGGCATCGTGCGCCGCAACTCACCCGCCTTTATGGTGCGCACGTGCAAAACGCCGCTGTGGATCACCTGGGGCGGATTGGAGAGCGCCGAGTTCGCTCGCCAATCCAGTGCTTACCGCGACGCGTGGCTGGCGGCGGGCAATACCGCCACGTTGCAAGAACATGCAGGCACCAACCATTTCACCGTGATCCATGGGCTGGAAGACTCTGGTAGCGCGGTATGCCAGTGGCTGGCCCGCGTGCTCAGCGTTGCTGTCAGTTCCGCGCGTGACTGATCTGCAGGCTGTCGACACCCTCCACCTTGCGCAACGTGCGCGATAGCTCGAACAGCGAATTGGGCACGGGCCGGCTGCGCAACGCCACCATGACAAAATTCCACTGGATGGCGTGCTGGGTGGCAGAGATATTGAGCGAGCCCTCGGCAACGACGTAGCCCCATTCGCGGATAGTAGTTTTGAGCGTGGATTCGTGTGGCTCAAAGCCCGGTCGGAAACCCAGCACAACGCCCATGGCGCGACGCGATGGCAGCCGCGCTTCGAGTTTGGGTGCCCACATCATGAGCGCCAGCAAAAGCAAGGTCATCAGGATACCGGCGCCGAAGAACCCCAGCCCCACCAGCACGCCAATCGCACTGGATGCCCAGATCGATGCCGCCGTGGTCAGGCCGCTGATGTTGAGCCCTTCCTTCATGATGACCCCGGCGCCCAAAAAGCCTACACCTGTCACGATGCCCTGTATCACCCGCGTCGGGTCGATCGACACCGGCATGTGGCCGCCGCCCCACCAGAATCCCGGGTAACCGCAAAACACCGTCAACGCGGTCGATGCCATGCAGACAATGCCGTAAGTGCGCATGCCCGCTGCCCGACCGTGGTACGCGCGCTCGTAGCCCAGCAACAACCCCAAAGCCAGGGCACCGGCCAGGTACAAAAAGATCAGCAGGTTGGCTTCCAACATAGGCGCTGACCAAAACGATGAAAGCAGGGATGGATGCAACGACGCCATTGAAAAGCTCCTCGTTATATGTGTACCGTAGCCCTCATGCGCAGGGCGTTGGTAGCTATCAATAGTAGAGCAAAATGGTGTAGTGGTGTGACGTTTTACTGCACGAAACCCATGCTCCCTTTCTTGCCGCCAGGTCGGGGCAGGTCGGCCACGGTGATGTCGGCGTGCCCATCCAGCCGTGCATTGCCAAAGCCTGTCATCAGCGCACGGCGCATATCACGCGGGGCCAGCGGGCACAGCTGATCCAGCACATCGTCGCCCGGCTCTGGCGCAAAGCGTGTGCCCCAGCCGTGGTCGTTGCGAATGCCCTGGTACAGGTCGCGGGCAATCTGGCGCGCAGCCTCCAGCGAGGGGGCCTCAACCTGGAACACGTTCATGCGGTTCAGGATCGGGGCGGGGATGTCGCGCTCGTCATTGGCGGTGGTGACCCAGATCACCTGGCTGGCGTCGATGGCCACTTCGGCAAACTCGTCGGTGAAACTCAATGCGGTGTCGTGCTCCAGCAGGCTGTACAGCGCGCCCAGCGGGTCGTATTGCGCATCGGCACTGGCCTTGTCGATCTCGTCCACCACGATCACCGGGTTGGCGTACTCCCCGTCCACCAGGGCCTCAAACACCTTGCCCGGTTTGGCTCCTTTCCATTGGGATGACGAGCCCGACAACAACCAGCCCGCGGTCATGGAACTCATGGGCACCAGGCTCATGCCCGTGCCCAGCAGGTCGGCCAGCTTGCGGGCAAAGTGCGTCTTGCCAATGCCGGGTGGACCCAGCAACAGCATGGGGGTTACTTCCAGCGCATCGTGGCTGTCCTGCGCCAGCGCCACGTGGCGTTTGACGTCATCCAGCACTTCGGCGAAGTTGGGCAGGGTGTGGTACAGCCCTGCCATGTCTGGCACGCCCGAGGGTTTGACCGAGAAGCGCTGGGGCCCGCGCTCCAGCATGCGCCGGTAGGTGGCACGCAGGCTGTCGTGGTCGTGGTCCTGCAGCTTGGCGAGCTTGCGCTCCACTTCGTCGGGCTGGAACACGCGGCGCATCTGCGCGATCGGCAGTTGGAACAGCGAAGACTGCGGAGCAAGACTGCGAGATGATTCCATGGCGGCCTCCTGTGTAATAGCTGTGAACCCAGTACTACGTCTACAACGCCATTGAAGCACAGGTCTTGCCTCGGACTAAGCCCATAAAAGGCAGGCGTTGCAAATGCACTTCAGACCTTGTGCGTGTCAACGTGACAGTGCGGGGGTTGAAGGTGGCGCTGTTGATGGCGGGGGCCTTGATGGGGCTGTTACCCGACCGGCGCATTGAGAAGGTGCCGAATGAAGAGCCGGCCACTGCTGCGGGTCAGGCGCTGGACTGCAGGGTCACTTCGACTGTCACGGTCTTGCCCTGACGCAGCACGGTCAGCTTGACCCTGTCGCCGACCTTGAAATCATCCAGCCGCGCTGCCAACTGGTTGACTGAGGTGATGGGCTTGCCTTCCACTGCGGTAATCACATCCCCCAGCGTGATGCTGCCATTGCGGTCAAACGTGGTCTCCTTCAGCCCGGCGGCTGGCACCACGGCGCTGGCTGCAGAACGCATCACGACCACGCCCTTGAGGTTGAGGATGGACTGTAGCCGTTGGTTCACACCGTCGTCCATGCGGATACCCAATGCCGGAAGCACGTATTGGCCGTGGCGTATCAGCTGTGGCACCACGCGGTTCACGGTGTCCACCGGCACGGCAAAACCGATGCCGGCACTGGCCCCACTGGGACTGTAGATGGCGGTGTTGATGCCGATCAGCCGGCCGGCCGAATCCAGCAGCGGCCCGCCCGAATTGCCGGGGTTGATGGCGGCGTCGGTTTGGATCAGGTGCTCTACAGCCGAGCCGTTGTCACCCGACAGGGAGCGGTTCAGCGCCGACACGATGCCGCTGGTCAGCGTCCAATCCAGACCAAAGGGGTTGCCAATGGCATACACCTTCTGGCCCACGCGGATGTCGTGGCTGGTGCCCAGTGGCACGGGTGGCGCGCGCTTGTAGCTGGCACTGATCTTCAACACGGCGATGTCGTGTGTGGTGCTGGTGCCCACGAGGCTGCACTTGAACTCGCTGCCGTCGGCCAGCTTGACGGTGGCCTCGCTGGCACCTTCAATGACGTGGTAGTTGGTGACCACATGGCCAAACTCATCCCAGATGAAACCCGAGCCGCTGCCCCGTGGTACCGACAATACATTGCGCGACCAGAAATCCTGCACGCGCGAACTGGTGGTGATGAAAACCACCGAGTCGCGGGCGCGCTCAAACAGGTCAATCGTGGCTTTTTCTTCGGCGCCCAGCTCGTCGCGGGGTGTGATGGCGCGGGGTTGGCCGTCTTTGGTATTGGGGGTGGCGGCGTGTAGCGGTGCAGCGCCCAGAAGGGCCGCCAACAGTACAGCGGCAAGTAACAAATGGGGTAGGCGGTGGGTCGATGGCATGGTACGGGGGTGAAACAATCTTGTCATTATTTTGCCGCGTTACAGGTTCTACAGGAAAGCCCTGCCGCGCAGGCCCCGGCGGTTGCACAATGGGGCCACAAAAGAATTTGCCCGCGCCTAGACCATTGGATGAAAAACAAACACACTGACCGTGACCGCAGTTTTGCTGTGAAACTGATGCAGGATCTGGTCGTTCCTACCTTTGTGCTTGATGCTGCCTGCCAGGTCATCATATGGAATCGCGCCTGCGAACGCCTGACGGGCGTGGCGGCCAAGGACGTGATTGGCACCCGTGAACACTGGCGCGCCTTCTATGATGCGCCCCGGCCCTGCCTGGCCGACCTCGTGGTTCAGGGGCGCACCGCCGAGATCGAACAGCACTATACATCCTTCGACAAGGCGGGCGACCACGAAAGCGGCTTCCACGCGCAGAACTGGTGTGTGATGCCGAAACTGGGTCACGAGTACTACCTGGCCATAGACGCCGGCCCCATCTACGATGCGGGTGGCGAATTGATGGCCGTCGTGGAGACGCTGCGCGACATGACCGAGCAAAAGCAGGCCCAGAGTGCGCTGGAGCGCCTGGCGGCGTGTGATGGCCTGACCGGCATCGCCAACCGCCGCAGCTTCGACGAAAAATTGAACCTGGAGTGGCTGCGTGCCCGGCGCGACAAGACCTTGGTGGCGCTGCTGATGCTGGACGTCGACCATTTCAAGCTGTTCAACGACCACTACGGTCACCAGGCCGGTGACGAGTGTCTTCGTCGCATCGCCGAGTGCCTGGCCGCCCTGGTATTCCGACCTGGCGATCTGGTCGCCCGCTACGGCGGCGAAGAGTTTGCTATGGTGCTGCCGTCCAACGACAGCAACGGTGCGCTGATGATCGCGCAGCGGGCGCGTGACGCCGTGCGGGCACTGGCAATCCCCCACGCCCACAGCCCCTTCGGCGTCGTTACGGTGAGCATTGGCGTGTCGTCCGGCGTACCGGAATCCGGTGTCAGCCACGATGCTTTGGTCAAGGCTGCCGACTCCGCGCTGTACCAGGCCAAACGGGTCGGCCGCGACCGTGCGGCGGTGGAGCCTATGCCGCGGTCGTTGGCGGGAAGTTGATGGCTTAAAAAACCCGCCAGTTTCGCAACTGGTGGGTTTTGGGTGGTAACGTTTGCTACTGTTTTAGTAGCAAATTACGCCCTCTACACGAGGGCTGCAGCCGTTTTTTCTTGGAATCACCACGCTGTCTAGGCCTGCAGCACAAACGCCTCTCCTTTGAAAACGCGCCCTGTATTGCCGCGTTCCACCTGGTGGTGCTGGATGCGGCGTTCGGCTCGGCTACCACTCGGGCTCGTGGACATAGATGAAGCGGGCGTCGTAGTCGCTGTTGGGGGATGCAAAGCCCCAGGCGCGGCTGCCGGATTCAGTTGCGAGCAAGACCCGGGTGTTGTGTTCGGACTCAGCCGCACGCAGGCGGCGGAGAATCTCTTGGCGAACCGTTGTGGAAATTATGGGGCTATCGTAGTTCAGGATGTGTGGGCCGTTCCTATGCCTCAGCACCAAAAGAAAACCCCGCCAGCCTCAAGGCTGCGGGGTCTGAATGGATGGAAATTTGCTACAGTTTTAGTAGCAGCTTACGCAATCTGCACGAGGGCTACAGCCCGATTTGTTTCAAACGCTCACACCAGCAACGCATTCACCCGCTTCACATAGGCCGCCGGGTCCGCCGGCATGCCACCCTCGGCCAGCAGCGCCTGGTCAAACAAAATGTGCGCCAGGTCATTGAAGTGCACCGAGCCTTCCAGCTTCTTGACCAGCGCGTGTTCCGCATTCACTTCCAGCACGGGCTTGACCTCGGGTGCGGCCTGGCCGGCTTGCTTGAGCATGCGGGCCAACTGGGTGCTCATGCCATCGTCCTTGACCACCAAACACGCGGGGCTGTCCACCAGGCGGGTGGTCACGCGCACGTCTTCGGCCTTGTCCTTCAGCGCTTCCTTCAGCTTGGCCAGCAGGGGTTTGAAGGTCTCAGCAGCTTCTTCCGCAGCCTTCTTCTCGGCTTCGTCTTGCAGTTGCCCCAAGTCCACCGCGCCCTTGGCCACGCTTTGCAGCGGTGTTCCGTCGAACTCTTGCACGAAGTTCAGCGCCCACTCGTCCACGCGGTCGGTCATCACCAGCACTTCAATGCCCTTTTTCTTGAACACTTCGAGTTGCGGGCTGTTCTTGCCGGCGGCCAGCGAATCAGCGGTGATGTAGTAGATGGCCTCTTGGCCTTCTTTCATGCGCGCCTTGTAGTCGGCAAAGCCCACCGTCATCGCATCGCTGGTGGTGGACGCGAAGCGCAAGAGCTTGCACAGACGCTCCTTGTTGGCGAAGTCTTCGCCCAGGCCTTCCTTCAGCACGGCGCCAAATTCGCCGTAGAACTTGGTGTATTTGCCGACGTTGGCCTTGTCTTCATCAGACACCACATCGGTCACGCCATCAGCAGATGCTAAAGCCCCTTCGGTAGCGGCCGCTGGCAACGTGTCGTTGTTCGCCAAGTCTTCCAGCATGGACAACACGCGCTTGGTGCAGCCCTCGCGGATGGCCTTGACGTCGCGGCTTTCTTGCAGCAGCTCACGGCTCACGTTCAATGGCAGGTCGGCGGAGTCGACCACACCCTTGACGAAGCGCAGGTAGGTGGGCAACAGCGCTTCGGCATCGTCCATGATGAACACGCGTTTGACATACAGCTTCAGGCCACCCTTCTTCTCGCGGTTCCACAAGTCCATCGGCGCTTTGCCGGGGATGTAGAGCAGCTGCGTGTATTCGGTGCTGCCTTCGACGCGGTTGTGCGTGTGGGCCAGCGGTGCCTCAAAGTCGTGGCTGATCTGTTTGTAGAACTCGTCGTACTGCTCGGCGCTGATGTCTTTCTTGGGACGACTCCAGATCGCGCTGGCCTTGTTGACGGTTTCCCACTCGCCGGTCTTGACCATGCCACCAGGTTGGCGGCCGCCTTTTTCGTCGCTGGGGTTGATCAGCTCTCCGTCTTTCCACTCTTCCTTTTCCATCTGGATGGGCAGGCTGATGTGGTCGGAATACTTGTTGATGATGTTCTTGACCTTCCATGCCTGGGCGTAGTCCAGCGCGTCGTCGCGCAGATGCAGCGTGACGCTGGTGCCGCGCTGGGCACGGTCAATAGTTTCCACTTCAAATGCACCACCACCGCTGGCGCCGCCGTCGCTGACCCAGCGCACGGCTTCGGCTTCTTTCATTCCCGCGCGGCGGGATTCGACGGTGATCTTATCGGCCACGATAAAGCCGGAGTAAAAGCCCACGCCAAACTGGCCGATCAGTTGCGAATCAGTCTTCTGGTCGCCGCTGAGCTTCGACACAAAGTCTTTGGTGCCACTCTTGGCGATGGTGCCCAGGTTGTCAATCGCTTCCTGTGCGCTCATGCCGATGCCGTTGTCGGTGATGGTCAGGGTCTTGGCGTCTTTGTCGAAGGTGACGCGCACCTTCAACTCCGGATCGTTTTCGTACAAGCCGCCGTCGTTGATGGCTTCAAAACGCAGCTTGTCGCAGGCGTCCGACGCGTTGGAGATCAGCTCGCGCAGGAAGATTTCCTTGTTGGAATACAGCGAGTGGGTGACCAGGTGCAGCAGTTGGGCTACTTCGGCCTGGAAGGAAAGGGTTTGTTTGGTCATGGGAAATAGAACTTTCGGTAAAGCGAGATCAAAAAGGGCTGCTGGCGGACACCCACTGTGTCACGCGCGTAACTCTCAATTATGGGCGATGGCTGGGTATTCAATAGCTATGGAGCCGCTGTGCCGGGGTTGGAGGTGTATCAGCCCGGTAGCGGGTTTTGCTGCGTGTCCCCCGCCCCCTGTGCGGGCTCCTCCTTTACTTGCGCAAAACCCGCTATCCGGCAGATACCGCGCGGCTTGGTGTAATTTTGGTGCAGCCGCCCCATGCCTGCTGCGGGCGTAAAAAAGAATAGCTACCTCAGCCACTGGACCACTAGGCGCGTCACTTCAGGGCTGTTCAGCAGTGCCATGTGGTTCGTGCGGTAGACGATGGTTTGGTTGCCCTTGGCAAAGTCAAGTTGGTGCTGCGGATCGACATGCTGGCCCAACGCGCTGGGCAATGGGACCAGCCCGTCACCGATCATACGGTCTGCGAGCGGGCTGCTTTTGGCGGCAGTGGTGGCTGCCACGGTGTAGCAGGCAATGCCCTGGGGCAGGGGCAGAGGCCGGCGGCTGTCGGGCTTGCGCTTGAAACGGTCCTGCGCCGCCCAATCCGAGTCTTGCACGTAGCCATAACGCAGGTCGGTAATGCCGCTGCTGCGTATCTGGCCCAGCTTGGCAAAGGGCCTGCTAAAGCGTGTCGCACCCAGAACCAGGTCGATCCAGTTGCCCGCCCGTTCCAGTGGCGAGCCATGGTGGGGCGTGGCCAGGAAAACGATGCTCTTCAAGCGCTGCGGCCAGACCAGGCCATGTTGCTGTGCGATCTGCACCGCACTGCGAATGACCAGCCCGCCCATGCTGTGCACGAGCACGGTGAAGTCGTCCACCGGCACGGGCCAGCGCGCCAGCACCTGCTCCAGCATCAAGGCCAGCTCATGCCCATTTTGCGATGTGTGCAAGCCGGTGTTGTAGCGCAGGTATACGGGTGTGTAGCCGAGTTCAGCCGCCAGCGCAGCGCCGTGATCGGAAGTCGGCTTGCCGTCCTCGCGTGCAGGCGCCTGCCACTGCAGGTCGTTCATGCACAGGCCGTGCATCAGCAGCAGTACTTTGCCGGTGGCCTCTGGCATGGGCGCCATGGTGTGCAGGTTCATGACGCGGCCCTGGTAGCGCAGTGTCATCGGTGTGGCCAATGGGTTGTGGCTCAGCGCCAATCGGTCGCCCATGACGCCGTTGAGTGCTGCCAGCACGGCCTCGCGCTCGGGGGTGTCGGGCGGAGCATCGACCAGATCGGCCAGCGCGGGCTCCAGCTTGATGAAGGCCTTTTGCAAGCTCTTGCCCACCAGCTCTGTCACACCGTGCACGGTGCGGTAGACAAAGCCGGTGATGCCGCCGGTCTGCGGCTGGGTCTTGCCGCCGCCCAAGCCCATGGTGCCCAGCACCGCATGGTGCACACCCTCGGCCATGGTTGCCACGCCGTGGGTGGCCTCTGTGGCAAGCTGCACTACGGCGCGCAGGTCAGAGCGACGCAAATGACGCGGGGTTTTGACGGGTATGGCGGGTGGTGGCTTGGTGGCGGGCATGGTGTCCTTGTGTGGTGGGTTGGTCAGTTGGGGACAGAGCTTGTTCGCTGCGTGTGACTGCGGTCTGTCCCACAAAGTCTCAGAAGTGCTCGTGCGGCGCCAGATAACGCCACTGGCCTACCGGCAAATTGCCCAGCATGACCTTGCCGACACGCACACGTTTGAGACCCACCACCTTCAGGCCCACCAGCTCGCACATGCGGCGGATCTGGCGCTTCTTGCCCTCCACCAGTACAAAGCGCAGTTGCTCGGGGTTTTGCCATTCCACCTGGGCAGGTTTCAATGCCTGGTCGTCCAGGCGCAGGCCATGGCGCAGCAGGCGCAGCTTCTCGGCGGGGAACACCGACTGCACGTCGGTGCTGACCGGGTCGTCATCGTCAATGCGGCTCAGTTGGGTGGGTGGGGCAGGGCGTGCGGCGGCACGGGCGCCGTAGGTGGCTGCGGGCGAGTTGGCTGCCGCCGGGTTGGCCACACCGGTGTAGACCACGCGCACCAGGTATTCCTTCTCCATGCCCGAGTCTTCGCCAATCAACTGGCGGGCCACGCGGCCGTCTTGCGTCAGCACCAGCAGGCCGGTGGAGTCGATGTCCAGCCGGCCAGCGGGCACCAGGCTTTTGAGCTGGCTGCCATGGAAGAAGAAGCGGGCGTTGTCGTCCGCCCAGCGGTTTTGCGGCTGTATCAGGGTGATCGCAGGCTCGTGCCCGTCCTCGGCCTGGCCGCTGACGATGCCGATCGGCTTGTTCAGCAGGATCGTCACCTGGTTGGCCTGCGCGCCCTTGGCCTGCTGCGTGACCTCGATGCGCGCATCCGGTGCCACCTGCATGCCCATCTCGGCCACCTTGCCATTGACCTTGACCCAGCCCTTGGCGATCCAGTCGTCGGCCTCACGGCGCGACGCCAAGCCCATCTCGGCCATACGCTTGTTTAGCCGCATCGTGCCGTTGGTGCCATGGGCGGCGGTGTTGGCTTGCCCGGCGGGAATGGCGGCACGGTTGGCGGGAGGCTTGCCCACGGGCGGCGCGGCGCGGCGGAACACGGGGGCAGGGGGTTTGGAGTCGTCGGTCATTTGCTATCTCTTTTGTAGCTGGGTACGCATATTTTACGAGGGCTGGGTGCCCGTTGGGTACTTGAAGATTTTTCAGGGCCCTATCGCACAACGACGGGGCGGGTGTTGATCGGCTGGTGCTTTCCTTTGCGTTCAGGTTGCGCAAGTTATAGTATTGGACAAATGGATACACATGTGTGTATCCAAAATCAAAAAAGGGGAGACGATGTCCAATAAAGATTCTGGTTTGCGGATTCGGGTCGAGCTGGAGTTGCGCGATGCCTTCGTCGAGGCTTGCCAGTCTCAGGGCTTGGTGGCTTCGGAAGTTTTGCGCGATTTCATGCGCATGTTTTCGGCAAAACACGCCGAAGGGCAAGCAGCGCTGTTTGCGCCATCCAACCCCTCGAAAAGGCGCACCCCATGAGCACGCGCAACGGAAAACCGGCTATTTTTCTCTTGGTCGGCGATGGGCTATCCGCCTTCGGTACCTGGATCGATTTTCTTGCGATTCTGACGCTGGCTGCCTACCAATTCCACGTCACGCCGTACCAAATGGCACTCGTGAGCGCGGTTGGTTTGCTGCCTGGAATTCTGGCTGCGTCCAGTATTGGCAAGCTCTGCGACCGGGCAAACCCCAAGCACCTGTTGCTGCTATCGATCGGGTTTCGCGTCGTTGCCACTGCGGGCATTCTCTTTTGCAGCGACTTCATTGTCTTTGTGGCTTTGGTGGGCGTTCGCTCCGTGTTTACAACCGTGGCCGGACCGGCCATCAACGTCATGGCGATGCGGACGATAGAAGCGTCTGAAAGAACCCGGTTCTACTCCCTGCTGAACGTTCTCAACAGCACGGCCAAAATCATCGCCCCTGCGATGGGCACCGTTTCAAGTTCGCTGGCCAGTGAGACCCTGGCGCTGCTGATGTCGGCGACATTCTCTGCCGCCTCGCTCGTGGCTTTTGCGTTCGTGCGCATCGAACCCCGGGCCGCAAAGCAGCCGCACTCCGGGCGGCAGGAACGGGCCGTTTCGGAGGTACCCAACTTGTTGCCATTGGTCTGGGTCGCGGCGACCTATGCTTTCGCAGTATTCATGGTCAACAATTTGTTCCCACTGGTTTTGCAACAGGCAGGTATGGACAAGTCACTGCTGGGCGTGTTGATCAGTTGCTCGGGGGCAGGCAACATTCTGTGTGGACTGTGGCAGGCCAAACGGTCTGCGGCTGCCCAGCTTAAGGGAAAGGTAGCCGAAGTGATCGCCCCTGCGCTGTGGCAGTCTGCAGGGTTTGGCCTGATCGGGATCGTGCTTTGGGCACAACGGCACCTCGTTACGGACCACGCCACGTGGGTTCTACCGTTGGTGTTTTTTGCCATCGGAACGGTCAGTGCGCGGTTTGCCATCGCTCTGAATGTCTACATGTCGTCGCACTATGCTTCGGCTATTGGACGCGTCTCGGGGGTGGTTCAGGCATGGCAAAGCTGCATGATTTTCGTGGCGCCAATGATGGGGGCCGTTGTCTTGGATCGATTCGGCGGACCGGCATTGTTTTGGTTCTCCACAGGCGCGGCGACGATCTCTTTTGCTGTCTTTTGGCTTGTGAGCGCGCCATTGCGGAGGCGACTGGAGGCGCGGTTCGCCACGGACGAAGCGGGCTCCACGTTTCGCAAGCTGGCCTGATTGCGTTCGCCCGAACACATCAACTCGGGCGCGAACCCAGCGGCTTCAGGCTGCGCGGGCAGGGTTCAGAAAGATGCAAAAAAGAGAATGCCCCTACAGCGTCAAAAAAACAGACAGCTACATAATATATAGCATACTATGTATATTTTACGAGGGCTACAGACCGATTTACCTGAATGTAACCCGGCTGCGCAGCGCCTGCAAATCCATGACCCTCAGCCCCCCGTACTCTACCTTGATCGCGCCATTCGCCGCTAGCGCGGTCAGCGCCTCGTTCACCCGCTGGCGCGACAGCCCCACCAGATAAGCCAGTTCCTGCTGCGTGATGCGCAGCACCTCGCCCACGCCGGGATAGAGGGTGGCGTTGAACAGCGAGGCCAGGCTGCGCGCCACGCGAATGTCGGGGTTGGTCATGCGGTCGATCTCGCGGGCGGCGATGAACTGGCCCAGGCGTTCGTTCAACTGGTTCATGACAAAGCGGTTGAAGCCGATGGAGTGGTCCAGCAACCAGTGGAAGGTGTCCACGTGCAGACCGGCCACGCGGCTCTTGCGCAGGGGCTGGATGTTGTAGCGGTAGGTCTCGCGCTTCATGGCCGTGCCCTCGCCAAACCAGCCGCCGGGTGGCACGCCGGTGAAGGTCATGGTCTGGCCCTCGGCGTTGTCGCTGCTCATCTTCAAGAGGCCGTCCACCACACCAAACCAGTAGGTCACCGGGCGGCCTATGCGGCAGATGTATTCGCCAGGGTCGGCGTCGGCAATCTTCAGGTCTTCGGTGGCGCGCTGCCGCTCTTGGCTAGACAACAAGTGGATCCACGGTATGGCGTCCAGCTCTGGTGCTGTCAGCGCGCGGCGGCGCTGAAAGAGAGAGGCTTCGTTGGGCATGCAGGGCCTTGTAAGTTAGCAATAAGTGAAGGGAAAACACCTACTGAGATTTTCAGAGATTGTCGTCCAAACGACAACTTGGCGTCAAACGCAAGACTACTATTCGACCCATACACAGACCTGTTGTACGGCAACGGGTGTGGGCACGGTGACTTAAGGATTCGGAATGCAAACGACTTTTCCGCGGCTACTTCAGAAGCACGCCAGTGAGCGATCAACTGCGCCCGCCATGCGTGAAAAGGAGTACGGCATCTGGCAGGCGCTGACATGGGCAGAACTGTTGTCCATGGTGCAAGACCTGGCTGCCGGCCTGCACCAGGCCGGCCTGCGCAGGGGTGAACACATGGTAGTGGTCGGGGCCAACCGGCCGCGCCTGTACGCCACGATGCTCGCGGTGCAATCCCTGGGCGCTATTCCGGTGCCGCTGTACCAGGATGCCGCCGCCGCCGAATGCGTCTACCCCATAAACAATGCCGAGGTGCGCTTTGCCTTTGCCGAAGACCAGGAGCAGGTCGACAAGCTGATGGAAGTGCGCGAGAGCTGCCCACTGCTGGAGCGCATCTACTTTGACGACCCGCGCGGCCTGCGCAAATACGACGAGCCGTGCCTTGCATCGCTGGACGAACTGCAGGCGGCTGGCAAGGCGTTCAATGCGCTGCACCCTGAGTTCTATGCCGCCGAGGCCAACACCGCCACCCCCGACGATGTGGGCGCGATGTTTTTCACATCGGGCACCACCGGTCACCCCAAGGGCGTCGTCCACACCCACAATTCGCTCCTCGACCGTGCCCGAGTGGGGGCCGAGTTTGACAAGTTGACCGGCTCTGAAGAAGTGCTGGCGTATCTGCCACCGGCCTGGATCGGGCAAAACATCTTTTCTTATGCACAGTGGCTGGCCTGTGGCTATGTCGTCAATTGCCCCGAGTCTGCGGCCACGGTGACTATCGATTTGAAAGAGATTGGTCCGACCTACTACTTCGCGCCGCCACGGGTCTTCGAAGGGCTGCTGACCAGTGTGATGATCCGTATGGAAGATGCGGGCGCCATCAAACGCAATATGTTCCATTTCTTCATGGGCGTGGCCAAGCGGGTCGGCCCCCCGTTGATGGATGGCAAGGCCGTATCGGCTATGGACCGGCTGCTGTATACGCTGGGTGGTATTTTTGTGTACGGACCCCTGCGCAACACGCTGGGCTTGAGCCGCGTGCGCGTGGCCTACACGGCGGGCGAGGCGATAGGGCCAGATCTGTTCAGCTTCTTTCGCTCCATCGGCATCAACTTGAAGCAGTTGTATGGCTCTACCGAGACCGCGGTGTTCGTCTGTCTGCAGCCCGACCACGAAGCCCGCGCCGACACGGTGGGCGTCCCCTGCGATGGCGTGGAGATCAAGGTGCAAGACAACGGTGAGATTCTGGTCAAGTCGCCCGGACTGTTCACCGGCTACTACAAGAACCCCGCAGCGACGGCCGAGGTGTTGACGGCGGATGGCTGGTACCACACCAGCGATGCCGGCTTTATTGACGCCAACGGCCACCTGAAGATCATCGACCGTGTCAAAGACGTGGGCCGCATCAAAGGCGGCGTCAATGATGGCGCCATGTTCGCCCCGAAGTATGTGGAGAACAAGCTCAAATTCTTTCAACACATCAAAGAGGTCGTGGCCTACGGCGATGGCCGCGACCAGGTGTGCGTGATGATCAATATCGACTTCGACGCGGTGGGCAACTGGGCCGAGCGGCGCAACCTGCCGTATGCCGGCTACACCGACCTGGCACAAAAGCCCGAGGTCTACCAGTTGATCAAGGACTGTGTAGAGAAGGTGAACGCCGACTTGAGCGTGGACACCTTGCTGGCCGGCAGCCAGGTCAGCCGCTTCCTGATCCTGCACAAAGAGTTGGATGCGGACGATGGCGAGCTAACCCGCACCAACAAGGTCCGCCGCGGCTTCATTGCCGAGCGGTACGACGTGCTGATCGACGCCCTGTATGGCGGCAAGACATCACAGTTTATTGAAACCCAGGTCAAGTTTGAAGACGGTCGCACCGGCAAGGTCAGTGCCACGCTGCGGATTGAAGACACCAAGACCTTTGCACCCGTGAAGGCGGCAGCATGAGCGCCGCGCCGGGCCGCCCCAAGCAAGCTCGCACCGCAGTGCGCAGCACGGAGGTTATCGAGTGACAAAAAAGATCGGTGACGTCATCCTGGACGTCAAGAATATTTCCCTGAGTTTTGGTGGTGTCAAGGCCCTCACCGACATTTCTTTCGATGTGCGCGAGCACGAGGTGCGGGCCATCATCGGCCCCAATGGAGCGGGCAAAAGCTCCATGCTGAACTGCATCAATGGGGTCTACACACCGCAGCATGGTTCTATCGCGTTCCGTGGGCAGACCTTCAAACACATGAACAGCCACCAGGTTGCGGTGATGGGCGTGGCCCGCACCTTCCAGAACCTGGCGCTGTTCAAGGGCATGAGCGTGCTGGACAACATCATGTCGGGCCGCAACCTAAAGATCAAGAGCAACATCCTGCTGCAGGCCCTGCGCTGGGGCCCGGCCGAGCGTGAAGAAATCATGCACCGCGAAGCCGTTGAACGCATCATTGATTTCCTGGAGATACAGGCCTACCGCAAAACACCTGTAGGACAGTTGCCCTACGGTTTGCAGAAGCGGGTAGACCTGGGCCGTGCCCTGGCCATGGAGCCGCAAGTGCTGCTGCTGGACGAACCCATGGCGGGTATGAACGTCGAAGAAAAGCAGGACATGTGCCGCTTTGTGCTGGACGTGAACGACGAGTTTGGTACCACCGTCGTGCTGATTGAGCACGACATGGGTGTGGTCATGGACATCAGCGACCGAGTGGTCGTGCTGGATTACGGCAAGAAAATCGGCGACGGCACGCCGGACGAAGTGCGCAACAACCCTGATGTCATCAGCGCCTACCTTGGCACTTCACACTAGGACAGATCAAGATGGCATTCTTTTTAGAAACATTGTTGGGCGGCCTGATGGCCGGCATGCTGTATTCGCTGGTGGCCTTGGGTTTTGTACTGATTTACAAAGCATCTGGCGTGTTCAACTTTGCCCAAGGCGCTATGGTGCTGTTTGCAGCGCTGGCGATGGCGCGCTTTGCGGAGTGGATACCGCAGGTCACCGGTGTGCAAGACATCTTCATCGTCAATCTGCTGGCTTTTACGCTGGCCGGTGTGGTGATGTTTGCCGTGGCCTGGGTCATCGAGCGCCTGGTGCTGCGCCACTTGGTCAACCAGGAGGGCACCACGCTGCTGATGGCGACCTTGGGCATTACCTACTTCCTCGAAGGACTGGGCCAGACCATCTTTGGCAACAGCATTTACAAGATCGACATTGGCATGCCCAAGGACCCGGTCCTGATTTTGGAGAGCGCCTTTGAAGGGGGCATTCTGATCAACAAAGAAGACCTGTATGCCGCGCTGATTGCCGCAGTATTGGTGGCGGCACTGAGCGTGTTTTTCCAGAAGACCGCCACTGGTCGCGCGCTGCGCGCCGTGGCCGATGACCACCAGGCGGCCCAGTCCATCGGCATACCGCTGAACCGCATCTGGGTCATTGTGTGGTGCGTGGCCGGCGTCGTGGCCCTGGTGGCCGGCATGATTTGGGGCAGCAAGCTGGGTGTGCAGTTTTCGCTAACGACCGTTGCGCTGAGAGCCTTGCCCGTGGTGATTTTGGGCGGACTGACATCGGTTCCCGGAGCCATTGTGGGCGGTTTGATTATTGGTGTCGGTGAGAAGCTGTCGGAGGTTTATCTGGGGCCGTATGTTGGCGGTGGCATCGAGATTTGGTTTGCCTATGTATTGGCCCTAGGGTTTCTGTTGATACGCCCGCAAGGGCTGTTCGGCGAAAAAATCATTGACCGCGTATGACCTATTCTTTTGATGATCTTTGGCGAACCAAAGCCGTCTTGATGGGCCAGGGTGGCAATGCGTTTTGCGCAGGTAAAGGAGGAGCCCGCACGGCGGGCGGGGGACACGGAGCAAAACGCATTGCCGCCCTGGCCCATACCCAATAGATTGCGAGAAAAAGATGTTCTACAGAGAAAACGGCCAATTTAAAAC
>JANXVI010000368.1 GCA_025351745.1 Rhodoferax sp. | reverse complement strand
TTGGCAGGCAGTGCCGACCGCAAGTATTCGTGGTCACGGGCCAAGGCTGCGCACCCCCTGCACGAGCGGCACCACCGGCGCATTGCGGCGCTGACGGCACGCGTGGTGCAAGATGCCGTGGTGCTGAACCGGGGGCTTGATTGGGTGCGTCGCGATCACAAAGGGCAGGGCGAGCGTGCCGCAGTGGATGCCGCCAGTGCGGCCCTCGCCAGCCTTGCCGATGCACTGACTGGCACGGGGCCGGCAACGTTGCAGGCGCTGCAACAACTGGCGCGCGATTGCGAAGCGGGGGGCATGGAAGTAGATGTGGAGTGCGTGGCAAGCGGTCGCCTGCTGGCTGCACCGCTGCGCCTGCTGCTGGACGATCTGCAGCCACTCAACGGCCATCGGTTAAGTTCTTGAAATGCCGAAGGCCACCACGGCAAACGAGAAGACCGCGACCACGCCGCCCCAGAACCAATAGGGCAGCCACAGCGCCTGAGCAATGACCGCGCTGTCGGATGGCAAGGCCACCCCGTTGACGATGGCCTGAGCGGAAAACAAGTAGCCCAGGTTGTTGAACCACGAGAGGCATAACATGGCGGCTATTAGGTGCAAAACAAAGGCTGCGGCAGCATCGGGCAGCATCTTGGCGGCGATGCCCAGCGCGATGGCCACTGCCAACAAAAAGGCCACGCCAAACACGTTGCGCGACCACAGCGCCATGGATACCAAAAGCAATACTGAAAGCGCCACCAGCACGTTGCGGGCGAAACGAGGCTTGCTGGAGACCAGCAACAGCACAACCCCCGCGAACGCGGGCGCCGCCAGCCCACCGGCTGCGATGAAGGCAGAGGCCAACCGCCCAGGATTGCCACGCCACACCGCCACGCCCGAGCCGTCTGCATGCAGCAGCATCTGGTCAAACTCTGCACCGGTGAGCAGGGCGGTCAGGCCGTGCCCCATCTCGTGGGCATAGGTGGCCAACAGCGTTAGCGGATACAGCAACTGGCGGCCGTACGGAAGTTGCCAGAGCAGCACGACCGCTGCGGTGGACAGGATGAGCAGGTGGCGAGAGCGTAGGGGTTTCAAGCACCGGATGGTAGCCTTACAAACTACTTCGCCGCCAGCACCTTCACCCGCGCATTTGGCGCCTCGCCAAACATCTCCGGCGCGTACATGGCTTCCACGCGCGATGGTGGCAATGAGAACTCACCGACGTTGTTCAAACGGATGGTGTATTCCATCTTCACTACACCCTTGGGCATGAACTGGTAGTAGCTGCGGAAGGATTCGAAACTGCGCTCTTCGAAAGCAGCCCAGCCATCGCCATCTTTCTTTTCACCCTGGGTTGCAATCTCGCTGTCACGCCCCAGACCGCTGCCCAGAATTGACGCGCCACCCGGCACCGGGTCGGTGATGACGGCCCAGCTCATGTCGGCGCTGGCATTCACTTCCAACGTGATGCGCAGCACATCTCCACGGGTGTAGCTGCCCGCGGGCAAGCCCTTGTTGGCTTGCTCGACGGGTGTGATGGTCTTTTTGATTTGGTAGCCGGCGTTGAACGGTTCTTTAAGCTGAACCGCTGCGATCGACTGCAAAGTCAGCCATGGCTTGCCGTGGCCAACGTGAGTCACATTCAGCGTGTCTTTCGGCACCGTTTTGCTCCAGGGCAGGAACATGCTGTTGTTGCGGAAGTTGCCCGGCGACGCTGGCGCGCCAAACCAAGTGGTTTGGTGCGGTGCGCCGGATGCGTCCGTGGTTTTGATGCGTTCGACCTTGCTCCATTCCACCGATGCTGGGCTCGCGCCGGCTACGGCGTTTTCCAAACTCTTCATTGACGCCTTGGTAGTACCAGCAACCGTGACCGCTTCAAACTTGGCAGAGAACTTCTCCAGCGCCAGCCCACCCCACAAGTTGGCCGTGGTCGTGTGCCACGCACCACCTTGCTGGCGGCTGATGAAGCCATTGGCCAGGCGGCCCATGTCGTCCTTCCAGGCCGGGTCGTCCATCACGGCCAGCATCAGGCGTGCGGTGTTGACATCGCCGTTTTGCATCAGCCACCACCAGTAGTCATCCTTCTCGGTGCTGAAGATCATTTTTGTGCCCTGGTAGCTGATGCGGCTGCGCAGGATCTGGTTGGCCTCTGCGATGCGTTTGTCGCGGTCCGGCGCGTCCTGCACGCGCTTGAGGATGTTCAACCAGTCGATGACCGTATGGGTCGGCCACTGGTTGGGTGCGATGGTGATGCTGCCCAACATGCGGCCCTGGGCCTTGCCGTAGCGCGACAAGGCCTCGATGGCGGCCAGCTTGCGCATGTCCAGGTCCTTGCGCGGGCTCCAGAAGTTACGCTGGATGCGGCCCTCAACGAATGCGATCAGACCGCGTTCCATCGGTGCACGTACCGCGTCGCTCAGCGCGAACGCCGGGTTGACACTGGCGGCCTCGTGCGTGGCGGCCAGCAGGTAGGCGGTCAACGTGTCACTACCATGGTCTGCCTCACCATCGCGCGGCGGGAAGTAGTTGGCCAACCCATCGTTGTCCAGGTAGCTGGGGATTTGCGCGGCCACGCTCTGCCACAGCTTGCCGTCACGCAGGCCGACCGACTTGCTGGTCTTTTGCTCCAGGCAGATGAAGGGGTAGTTGGCAAACCAGTCCCTGACGCCGGGCAGGCCCTCGGCCAGCTTGGGTTGCAGCGACATCTTCAGACCGCCGCGCCCAGGTATGGCGTCGGCCGGTGCGTTGACATCCAGCGTGAACGGACCGTCCAACTGCACCAGCGTGGCCTGCTGCACCGTCAACGGCACGGCGGGGATGATGCGTTGGCGCGCCTTCAGTGCGTCGCGCGCACCGGTGATGGTGTCCTTGGCTTCGATCTCCCACAGAATCACCTCAGAGCGAATCTGCGCCAGTTGCGCGGGGGCGGTCACCATCCAGGCCACTTCGCGTGCATCACCGGCGGGGATGTCCACGGTTTGAGGTGGCAGGTCCAGTAGCGTGGCGCGGGGTGTCACCTCGACCTTCATCGCCTGCTTGGTGGTGTTACGCAGTGTCAGCTGGGCGCGGAACTGGTCATCTTCACGCACCAAGGGCGGCAGGCCGCTGATGATCTGCAGGTCTTGCGTGGCGCGGATGCTGGTGGAGCCGGTACCAAACAAGCCGGTCGACGCATCGGCTACAGCGACGATCTTGAACGTGGTCAGCGCGTCGTTCAGCGGGACGGTGACAACGGCCTGGCCATTGGCATCCAACTTGACAGCAGGGTTCCACAGCAGCAACGTTTCCAGCAGTTCACGCGCGCCGCTCTTGCCACCGCCACCACCGGCGGGCACGGCCTTGCGGCCATAGTGGCGCCGGCCAATGATTTCCATCTGCGCAGTCGACGTTTCCACGCCCCAGGACCGACGTTGCAGCATGGCGTCCAGCAGGTTCCAACTGCTGTTGGGCATCAACTCCAGCAGTGCTTGGTCTACCGCTGCAAGGGCTACTTCGGCATTTGCGGCGGGTTGGCCATTGGGCAGCTTCACCTGAATGGTCACCTTGGCCTGGCTGCGCACCGCGTAGCTCTCCTTGTCGGCCTTGACACTCACGTCCAATTGGTGGGCTTTGGTTCCCACG
>JANXVI010000099.1 GCA_025351745.1 Rhodoferax sp. | reverse complement strand
GGCCTGGTATGCGCTGCGAGTGCGCGCCAGCACCACAACGACGCTGACGCCGGATGCCATCCATGCCCTTGGTTTGCGAGAGGTGAGCCGCATTTTGGGCGAGATGGAAGCGGTGCGCCGCGATGTCAAGTTTGACGGCGACCTCCAGGCCTTCTTCAAACATTTACAAGACGACCCGCGCTACTACTACCAAAAGCCAGAAGACCTGTTGGCCGGTTACCGCGCTTTGCAAGCGCGCATCAACGGCTTGTTGCCTAAACTGTTCGACATTGCTCCCAAGGCGGACTACGAGGCACGTGAAGTGGAGGCGTTTCGCGCCGAAAGTGCGGCCGGTGCGCAGTACGACAGCCCCGCAGAAGACGGATCGCGCCCTGGCGGTTTTTACGTCAACACCTTCAACTTGAACGCACAACCGATGTACGGTATGGAGACACTGTCGCTGCACGAGGCCTCGCCAGGCCACCACTTCCAGATATCAATTGCGCAAGAAGATACTTCCTTGCCCAAGTTTCGACGCTTCAATACGAACTATGTGACCTTTGTCGAAGGCTGGGCCTTGTATGCGGAGAGCCTGGGCAAGGACCTAGGCCTGTTCACCGACCCGTACCAGTGGTATGGCCGACTGTCGGACGAGCAATTGCGCGCGATGCGTTTAGTCGTGGACACTGGTCTGTATGGCAAGGGCTGGAGCCGCCAGCTGGCGATCGACTACATGCTGGCGAACTCATCGATGGCCGAGAGTGACGTGGTGTCAGAGGTGGAACGCCATATTGCCCGTCCCGGACAGGCGCTGGGCTACAAGGTCGGGCAATTGGAGATAAGCCGCTTACGGCGCGCGGCAGAGGCCGCCTTGGGCGCTCGCTTTGACATCAAGAAGTTTCATCGCCTGATTCTGACCTCGGGCCAGTTGCCGATGGGCGTTTTGCGCGCCAGCATGGTCGAGTGGATCCAGGTGCAGGAGTCGCGGCACTGAGGTGAGATACTTGACGCCCCATGCTGCTATTCGATGCCACCCACCGCTCCCTCAGACCTGTTGTCGCTCAACTCCAACAAGCCGGTCGCAGTGGCCGTGGCGCCGCCCTTTACAGTGAGTGCCTGGCCGCGTTAGAGCAGGCAAAGGCGATGGGGGACGACGCAGCAATGGTGTTGATCGCGCAGACCTTTGGCCTGGTTATTGATCAGGATGGCTACTCGGACGCATCCATCGCGTGGTTGCTGGAGGCGGTAGAGTGCGCCAAGCGCTGTGGCGAATTTGGCGAGCAGTCCAACATGCTCTACTTGGTGGGCCGCGCCTACTATTCCCGTGCCGAGTACGGCGTCGCTTTGGGCTTCTGGACCGATGGCATGGAGATTGCCAAACGCGATGGCGATCGCATCAGCTGGAGCTGGTGCAAGCTGGGCATAGGCCAGATCTGCGATGCGCTGGATGCCTCTGCGATGGCAGTCAAAGTGTTTTCCGACCTGGGCGCGAACCTGGCCAAACTCGACAGCTCCACCCAACGTCTTCCGCTGACCCAGTGGGCCCGGTTTGACCTGCGACTGCGCGAGCTGAAGGCGGTCAATGCCGTGAACCTGGGTGTTAACCAGATGCACACGGGCCAGTACGACGAAGCATTGGTGAGCCTGCGCCTGGGACAATCCATGGCGCAGGCCCAACATATGGAAGATATTGCCAGTGAATGCCTGGTGCGTGTTGCCGAGGTCGCGGCGCTGCAGGGCGAACCTGCGCGGGCGTTGGAGTTGCTGGTCCCGGCGCAGCGCGCGCTGAAGGCCTGCTCCCACTTCTGGGGCTTGGCGACGATGTTTTTGCTGCGCGCGCAATGCCAAAAGGTGCTGGGGCAGTTGGATGAGGCCAAGGCCTCGGTCGCGTCGGCAAGGGTCTCGGCACAAAAGGCCAACGCCAAGCATATCGCGATGCGCATTGAGCGCGAGAATGCGCTGATTGCAGAGAAGGCTGGCGACCTCGCACAGGCTTTGGAGTCGCTCAAGACGGCGGCCAAGTTGCAGGCCGAACTGGACCGGGGCAGCAAGGCCCATTTGCTGCGCCACTTGCAGACCTTGGCCGAGCAGAGTGCAGTGACGGACCGAGAGTTGCCAAGCTACTCGATGGGAGTCAGGCGCAAGCTAGTGCGTTGATACGAAGGTGCCCGCAGCATCGCGCCCTGTTGACCCCTCCAGGGCCCAAGGCTAAAGCGGTAAAAAACGACGTAAACGACTCAGCAGCGATCGGCAAATCGGCCCGTTGTTCCGCAGCGCGTGCATCCAGACGCCCACATGCCGTGCGGGCGAATCGCCACGCGACCTGGAGGTCAGGGTCACCACTGGGAAGGGGGGCGTGGCTGAGGGTGGGCCTTTAGCGCACGACGCTGAGGTAGGCGTAAGCGGCTTCGCGCAGCTCTTGCGCATGGTGGGGGCTGTTGCCGGCGCAGGCGTCTGCGCTGTTCATCAACTGGTGGGCGAGGCCGGCTTCATCTTGCACTGCGGGACGGCTTGACAACAAACGGGAGATCACGGCAAACACGGTAGACATATATAAAACCACCACTCTGGGTGGAAAGTTGCGACACCCGTAGAATAAGGGTTTTCCCTAGGTTTACAAGGGCGGTCAGCTTCCGGCCCTATGCAGATAGCGCATGAACTGCCAATAGGCGGCGCATAAGACAGTGGTCGCACACAGTGTTTGCTATAAAATTTGCAGCGATAGACTCAATGTATACGAGGGCTATCGGGCAATTTTACCAATTGCCCACTGTGAAAAACGACAATTTACATACCTGCGTAATTGGGCCCACCCCCGCCCTCGGGCGTGACCCATACAATGTTTTGGGTCGGGTCTTTGATGTCGCAGGTTTTGCAATGCACACAGTTTTGCGCATTGATCTGCAGGCGATCGGTGTTGTCGGCGTTCTTCACAAACTCGTAGACACCGGCTGGGCAGTAGCGGGCCTCGGGGCCTGCGTATTTGTTCAAGTTGATGTTCACCGGCACCGACGCGTCTTTCAGCGTCAAGTGTGCAGGTTGTTGCTCTTCGTGGTTGGTGTTGCTGATGAAGACGCTGGAGAGCCGGTCAAATGTCAGCTTGCCATCGGGCTTGGGGTAGACGATGGGTTTGCAGTCGGCAGCAGGCTTAAGGTAAGCGTAGTCGGGCTTGGTGCGGCGCAAGGTCCAGGGCATATGTCCGCGCAGAATCAGCTGCTCGAAACCATTCATGACGGTAGCCACGGTCAAGCCGTACTTGAACCAGTTCTTGAAGTTGCGGTCCTTGTTGAGCTCGGTATGCAACCAGCTTTTCTCGAAGGCTTCAGGGTAGGCGCTCAGTTCGTCGTGCTGGCGGCCCGCCACGATGGCGTCATATGCGGCCTCAGCGGCCTGCATGCCGGTCTTGACGGCAGCGTGGCTACCCTTAATGCGGCCCACGTTCAAATAGCCTGCGTTACAACCGATTAGGCAACCACCGGGGAACACGGTCTTGGGCAGTGCGTTGATACCGCTGGCGTTGATTGCGCGCGCGCCATAACCCAGGCGCTTGGCGGTGATTTCGCCCTTGGCATTCTCGAAGTAGTAGCGGATGTTGGGGTGCGTCTTCCAACGCTGGAATTCTTCGAATGGGCTCAGGTAGGGGTTTGAGTAACCCAGCCCCGTGACAAAGCCCAGCGCAACTTTATTGTCTTCCAGGTGGTACAGAAATGCACCGCCATAGGTGTCAGACTCCATAGGCCAGCCCGCGGTATGCATCACAAAACCGGGTTGGTGGCGACTGGGGTCGATCTCCCACAGTTCCTTGATGCCCAGCCCCCAGCTTTGCGGATCTTTGCCGTCATCGAGCTTGTACTTGGCAATCAGTTGCTTGCCCAAACTACCGCGTGCGCCTTCGGCAAACACGGTGTACTTGCCCAGCAACTCCATGCCCAACTGAAAGCTGTCCATGGGCACACCGTCTTTGCCTACGCCCATATTGCCGGTCGCGACTCCCTTGACCGAGCCGTTGGCGTTGTAAAGCACTTCGGCAGCGGGAAAGCCGGGGAAAATCTCTACACCCAGGGCCTCGGCCTGCTCAGCCAACCATTTGGTGACCGCACCCAGGCTTACGATGTAGTTGCCATGGTTATGCGCAAACGGGGGCAAGAACACATTGGGAACACGGACACCCGTCGTCTCGCTCAGGAATAGATAGGCGTCGTCGGTCACTGGCTGGTTCAGGGGCGCGCCCAATTCTTTCCAGTTGGGAAAGAGCTCGGTCAGCGCAATGGGGTCCATGATGGCGCCCGACAAAATGTGCGCGCCGGGCTCGGAGCCTTTTTCCAGCACCACCACGGAGACCTTTTTACCCTTTTCAGCGGCAAGCTGTTTGACGCGGATGGCCGCCGCCAGACCACCAGGGCCACCGCCCACAACGACAACGTCGTATTCCATCGCTTCACGGGGGCCGAACTGGGCAAGAATTTCCTCGTTAGTCATGGTGTGTCTCGTTCAATAATGGGGGTGGATGGATTCTGCCGACCAATGCCTTGCCTTGGTTGGATTTGCATGGCATTTTATGCTTTGAATCCGTGTAAAAGCACGATCGTTCTTTTTTATTCGTAGAGGTTCTCTAAATGGCATACACCATCGATCTTTCGGGCCGCGTGGCCTTTATCACCGGCGCATCCAGTGGTTTGGGTGCACAGTTTGCACGGACCTTGGCAGCGGCCGGTGCGGCCGTTGTTCTGGCCAGTCGCCGCGTCGAAAGACTCAAGGATTTGCGCGCCACCATCAACGGGGAGGGCGGTGACGCCCATGTGATCGAGCTGGATGTCAACGACCACGACTCCATCAAGTCGGCCGTGGCCCATGCGGAGACAGAAGTGGGGTCCATCGACATACTGGTCAACAATTCGGGTGTCAGCACCACACAGCGTTTGCAGGATGTGTCGCCCGATGACTTTGACTATATGTTTAACACCAACGTCAAGGGCGCTTTCTTTGTCGCCCAAGAGGTGGGCAAGCGCATGTTGGCGCGGGCTACTGGGTCGGCACCGGGCAGTTACACCGGTGGGCGCATTGTCAATGTGGCCTCTGTTGCCGGGTTGCGCGTGTTGCCGCAGATTGGCGTGTACTGCATGAGTAAATCGGCTGTGGTGCAGATGACCAAAGCGATGGCGCTGGAGTGGGGGCGCTATGGCATCAATGTGAATGCCCTGTGCCCAGGCTATATCGACACGGAAATTAACCACCGCCACTGGCAAACCGAAGCGGGCCAAAAGTTGATCCAGATGCTGCCACGCAAGCGCGTTGGGCAACCGCAAGATTTGGACGCTTTGATCGTGATGCTGTGCTCTGACCAAAGCCATTTCGTCAACGGCGCGGTGATTGCCGCAGACGATGGTTTTGGTGTGTAGCCGTTTAGCCCTCACGCTTGTCAATGCATGTACTACACTGCCCCCCGAGGGCGCGCGTTACACCTTGGGGCGGGGCCCGGCGTTGAAACCTAGCGTGGCGCCAGGCGGATGGCACCGTCCAGGCGAATGACTTCGCCGTTGAGCATGTCATTCTCAAAAATGTGCACTGCCAATTTTGCGTAGTCTTGGGGTGTGCCCAAGCGAGAAGGGAAGGGCACTGCGGCAGCCAAAGAGTCTTGCACTTCCTGGGGCATGCCAAACATCATGGGGGTTCCGAAAATGCCAGGGGCAATTGTCATGTTTCGGATGCCGTTGCGTGCGAGGTCGCGGGCGATAGGCAAGGTCATGCCGACTACGCCGCCCTTCGATGCGCTGTAGGCCGCTTGCCCCATTTGCCCATCGTACGCAGCCACCGACGCTGTCGAGATGATCGCGCCGCGCTCGCCAGTGGCTTCGGGTTCGTTCTTGGACATGGCTTCCGACGCCAGTCGGATCATGTTGAAGCTGCCGATCAAGTTGACGGTAATGGTTTTGCTGAACACGGCCAGGCTGTGTGCGCCGTTTTTGCCAATCGTCTTTTCAGCAGGCGCTATGCCGGCGCAATTCACTAAACCCATCAGCTTACCCAGGGACATGGCTTTGACCACAACCGCTTGGCCATCTGCCTCTTGGCTCACGTCGCATTTCACAAAGGCGCCACCCAGTTCCTTGGCAATGGCTTCGCCTTTTTCGACTTGCATGTCGGCAATCACGACAGTTGCACCTTTTGCGGTGAGCATGCGGGCCGTGCCTTCGCCCAAGCCAGAAGCGCCGCCGGTGACGATAAATACCTTGCCTGCGATTTCCATGGTGATTTCCTAATGAAGTGAATGAAAAGTTGACGTTTACGTTAACGTCAATTATGGCGCAAGACGCAGCAGCAGCTCAGCGCGTTTGGACACCGTTTTTTTACTGCTATACTTTGGCCTCTCGAATACTGTAGGCGCATAGCTCAGCTGGTTAGAGCACCACCTTGACATGGTGGGGGTCGTTGGTTCGAGTCCAATTGCGCCTACCAAAAACATGCCCCGTTCCCCTTGTGGAGGCGGGGCTTTTTTGTGTCCATCCATAGGGTTATTCCCCAGCCGAGCCCTACCGGTGAGTCCCTAGAATGTGTTGCACTGCAATACATTTTTGCACTTCAGGGAAGCAGCGACGCGCCATGCAAAGCAAAACCAACACCGATAGAAAACCAACGCAACGGGTCATCAAGAAGTACCCCAATCGGCGTTTGTACGATACCGACACGTCCAGCTACATCACGTTGGCAGAGATCAAGCAACTGGTCATGGAAAACGAACCTTGCGTCGTGCGCGATGCCAAGACCAGCGAAGACATCACGCGCAGCATTTTGTTGCAAATCATTCTGGAAGAAGAGGCGAACGGAACGCCAATGTTCACTGCCGCTGTGTTGGCCAATATCATCCGCTTCTACGGTCACACGATGCAGGGCATGATGGGGGGGTACCTGGAGAAAAACATGCAAGCTTTGATGGATATGCAGGCTCCGCTGGTTCAAGGTTCCATGGGCAACAACCTGTTTCAGCAGATGCAAGAGCAGATGCAAAAGCAAACCGAACAGCTATTGGGGACCTTCGGTCTCAAGCGCTAGGCAAACCGCGCGCAACGGGTTGGTAAAGCAAAAGCGGCGACAATTGGCGCATGAGTGAAGCTATTTCTACCCCCACACGTGTCCCGACTGTTGGTTTTGTCAGCCTTGGCTGCCCCAAGGCGCTAACCGACTCCGAACTGATCCTCACTCAACTCAGTGCAGAGGGGTACCAGACCTCAAAAACATTCGAAGGTGCCGATCTCGTGATCGTCAACACCTGCGGCTTCATAGACGATGCAGTCAAGGAAAGCCTTGACACGATTGGCGAAGCGTTGGCAGCAAATGGCCGCGTTATTGTGACGGGTTGTCTGGGTGCCAAGGCCGCTGACAACGGTGACAACATGGTGCGCCAAATGCATCCCAAGGTTTTGGCGGTAACTGGTCCGCACGCCACACAAGAGGTGATGGATGCGGTGCACATCAATTTGCCGAAGCCGCATGATCCGTTTGTGGATTTAGTGCCCAATTCCTTCGGCGTGGCAGGCATTAAGCTCACTCCTCGGCATTACGCCTACTTGAAGATCAGCGAAGGGTGCAATCACCGGTGCACGTTTTGCATCATCCCTTCCATGCGCGGTGACTTGGTGTCGCGCCCCATTGGAGATGTGCTGACCGAAGCCCGCGCCTTGTTCGCAGGGGGGGTTAAAGAGTTGCTGGTGATCAGCCAGGACACTTCTGCTTATGGCGTAGACGTCAAATACCGCACCGGATTCTGGGATGGCAAGCCCGTTAAGACGCGCATGCTGGAATTGGTGCAGGCCTTGGGAGACATTGCGGAGCCTTATGGTGCCTGGGTGCGACTGCATTACGTATATCCGTACCCTAGTGTGAACGATATCCTTCCGCTCATGGCGACCGGACGTGTATTGCCGTACCTCGACGTGCCTTTGCAGCACAGCCATCCGGACGTTTTACGCCGCATGAAACGTCCTGCCAGCGGAGAGAAGAATCTGGAACGCTTGCAGGCGTGGCGTGAAGTGTGCCCCGAGATCGTGGTCCGCAGTACATTTATTGCCGGCTTCCCGGGCGAAACTGAAGAAGAGTTCTCTCACCTGCTGGACTTCATCCGCGAAGCGGGGATTGACCGCGCGGGTTGTTTTGCATACAGCGCCGTCAAAGGAGCGACCGCCAATGACATACCCGGTATGTTGCCGATCGAATTGCGCGAAGAGCGTCGCGCCCGTTTCATGGCAGTGGCTGAAGAAGTGTCCATTGCCAAGTTGCAACGACGTGTAGGTTCCACTATGCAAATCCTGGTGGACTCGGCGCCTGGTATGGGCAAAAAAGGTGGCGTTGGTAGGAGCTATGCTGATGCGCCAGAAATCGATGGCGTGGTGCGCTTGTTGCCGCCTGAAAAAATCAGCAAGACATTGAAAGTGGGTGAATTTACGAAGGCGCGCATAGTTGCCGCGCAAGGGCACGATTTGGTCGCCATGCCGATATGACCACACCAAAAGAAAAAGGCCTGTAATTTGCATTACAGGCCTCATCTAATTTTGGTGCCCAGAAGAAGACTCGAACTTCCACGGTCTTGCAACCGCCAGCACCTGAAGCTGGTGCGTCTACCAATTTCGCCATCTGGGCAACGATTTATATTCTAGCATGGTTTTAATGCCTCTCCACATGGAGTATTCTTGAAACCAGCCATTGTAAAAATGCTTGCTAAGTCTACTTTGCCCACTGAAAGTGGTGTGAGATGATGTTGGTACGGCGTAGCGCTTGAAACTACTGCGTTCATCAATTCCGGCACTCGGGTATCTCAGGAAAGAGAGCATCTCTATCAAAAACATTATCCAAACCAGCGGGCTGCTGGACGAAGTTGAAGGAGTAGTCCAAGGCCATCGAGATGGTCATGGGTTCGTGTCACGCGACGACGGCGCGCCAGATATTTATTTGCCTCCAAACGAGATGCGTGCCGTTCTTCACAAGGACCGCGTAAAAGTCCGCATCGTTCGCAGTGATCGCAAGGGAAGACCTGAAGGGCGGGTTGTTGAAATACTGGAGCGTTCGAAGCAACCCATCATCGGCCGCTTGTTGCAGGAGAGCGGTGTCTGGTTGGTTGCACCAGAAGACAAAAGGTATGGGCATGACGTCCTCATTCCCAAGGGTGCCACCAGCGTAGCGAAGGCTGGGCAGGTCGTGGTGGTCGAATTGGTCGAGCCCCCCGCCTTGTTTGGGCAGCCGGTGGGGCGTATCAAGGAAGTCCTTGGTGAGGTGGATGACCCGGGTATGGAAATTGAAATTGCGGTGCGCAAGTTCAGTGTTCCGCACGAATTTTCTGAAGCCTGTATTGCACTGGCCCGCACCTTGCCAGACAAAGTTCGCCCCCATGACAAAGTGAACCGGATTGATTTGACCGATGTGCCTTTGGTGACCATTGATGGCGAGGACGCGCGGGACTTTGACGACGCTGTGTATTGCGAGCCCGCGACGAAAGGTCGCGGCAAGTCAGGCGTCAACGGATGGCGTTTGCTGGTGGCCATTGCGGATGTCAGTCACTATGTAGAGACCGGATCGGCGATTGATATTGACGCCTATGACCGTGCGACTAGCGTCTATTTTCCGCGGCGGGTCATTCCCATGCTGCCGGAGAAGCTGTCAAACGGTTTATGCTCGCTTAACCCCGAGGTTGATCGCCTGTGCATGGTCTGCGATATGTTTGTCACAGCCGATGGTGAAGTCGATGCCTACCAGTTCTATCCTGCGGTCATGTGGAGCCACGCCCGGTTCACCTATACCGAGGTGGCAGCCATACTCGGCAACACACGCGGGCCGGAAGCCATCAAGCGCAAAGACCGCTTAGGAGACTTGCTCAACTTGCACGGCGTGTTCCAGGCGCTACTGAAATCCCGTCAAAAGCGTGGTGCGGTCGATTTCGAGACCACCGAAACACAAATTGTGTGTGATGAAAGCGGGCGCATCGAAAAGATCGTACCCCGCACGCGCAACGTCGCGCACAGGGTGATTGAGGAAGCCATGTTGGCGGCCAACGTATGTAGCGCAGACTTCATTTCCCAAAGCAAGCACCCCGGATTGTTCCGCGTGCATGAGGGTCCGACGCCCGAAAAGAAGGAAATTCTGCAAAATTACCTGAAAGCAACCGGCCTTGGAATGACGATTAGCGATGATCCGTCGCCCGGTGAGTTTCAGGCCATTGCAGTGGCCACCAAAGACAGGCCGGATGCGCAGCAGATTCACTCGATGCTTTTGCGCTCCATGCAGCAGGCTATTTACACGCCAACTAATAGTGGGCACTTTGGTTTGGCCTATGGTGCATATACGCATTTCACCAGCCCTATTCGCCGCTATCCAGACTTGCTCGTGCACAGGGTCATCAAAGCGGTACTTGCCAAAACGCGCTACCAGTTACCGGTGTTGCCTACGCCTGGTGAAGCGCACGCCAAGTTGGCCCGCAGGCTGGAGAAAGGTGCCGCATCGCGCGGGGCGCAACCGACCCCAGTTCCCAGAAAGGCAAATGCCGAGGGAATAGCGTGGCTGGCCGCTGGTTTGCATTGCAGTGCTAACGAGCGCCGGGCCGACGAAGCAAGCCGCGATGTCGAAGCATGGCTCAAGTGCAAGTACATGAAGGAACATTTGGGCGAAGAATATGGAGGCGTAGTGACCGCAGCCACAAGCTTCGGTGTATTCGTCACATTGGATGCCATGTATGTCGAAGGCTTGGTCCACATCACGGAATTGGGTGGCGAGTACTTTCGTTTCGATGAAACCCGCCAGGAACTGCGTGGCGAGAGAACGGGAACCCGCTATGCGATCGGTACGCGGGTCCGTATCCAGGTGAGCCGGGTGGACCTGGACGGGCGAAAAATCGACTTTCGTTTGATGCAGGACGGCGATGCTTTGGTGTCGCGCGCGATGGTGGACAAAAGCCTCGGGCGTGATTCGAAGGCTAGGTTACCGAAGGGAGACCGATCCGATGCACCGACACACACTCGGTCCGCAACGTTCTCAGAAAAGCCCCGCAAACGTTCGACCGGGAAATCCTCAAAAGCCGCCAAATCGATCGACAAAGGCCTTGCTGCGCAAAAAAAGGCTCCGAGAAAGCGCCGTTAGCACCTGCGTCCATGGCGCTGGCTTTCGCTCACAATGCAAGGGCCAGGGCCTGCGCTGTGAGGTTCGCTTTGGACGACCAATCATCCGCGACTTGTCCGTGCCGAAATACCGCTTCGCAAGCGCATTCAAACGCATCGCCGCTTGCTGACAAGCGTGCACCAATGAGGCCAGCCAACACGTCACCCGTGCCCGCTGTCGCAAGGCGGGCATTTCCGGACGTATTGATGCGCGGAACAATGCCAGGCGCTGCGATGACCGTGCCGGAACCTTTGAGCACTACGGAACATGCAAACCGTTCAGCCAGCGTCTGCGCAACACGCAAACGATCGGCTTGAACCTCTGGTGTGCTGATAGCCAGCAGTCGGGCCGCTTCCAATGGGTGGGGTGTCATCACCGTAGTATGTGGTTGTCTCGCGACCAACAAGCTCTGCAGCGTGGGATCTTTGGCAATGGCATTCAGTGCATCCGCATCGATCACCAATCGTGCTGACTCGGTCAGAACCCTAGGCAAGTGCAGGGCGACGGCATCGCCGCCACCGCATCCAGCAACCACGGTCATGTTTGCATAGGCAATGTCCGACAGTCCTCGAAACATCAACTCAGGTTGATAGGTATCGAGCCGCGCGGCCATGGGGTCTAATAAACTTACAAAGACTCTTCCAGCACCGCCGTGCAATGCGGCCCGCCCCGCCAACAACGCCGCTCCGGTCATGCCGCTGTTTCCGCCTACGATGCAAACATCGCCATAGTTGCCCTTGTGGGTGTTGTGTGCCCGAGCGCGAACGATTGGCGCCGCGTTCAGGCTCGCACTTGGATTCTCTGGCCCAACTATGCCCAGGTCATTGAACCAGATATCGCCGCAAGCTGCCCGACCATCGGCAGTGAAAAGACCCGGCTTAAGTGTCAAAAGGCTCAGCGTGTATTTCGCTTTGACATGCAGTCCATGGGTTGCGCCCGTATCGGCATTCAGGCCGGATGGAAGATCGATCGATACGACCGGTACAACTTCGGCGTTCATGCGTTCAATCCAGCCAGCTGTACGGTCATCCCAAGGTCGAATTCCACCAATCGCAAACATGGCGTCGATACACAAGTCGAATTGCGACGGTATTGCATCAGAAAATACGACACCAACTTCCACCGCCGTCTTCCGCGCTATTGCAGCATCAACAGGCAGGTTGTTGGTGGCTCCTGTGCACGTCACAATAGGCGTCTTTCCCCATGATTTCAAGTGTTTTGCTGCCTCATACCCGTCGCCGCCATTATTGCCAGGGCCGCACGCTATCCAGATGGTTCTGGCGTGGGGCGCGACCGCCATAGCGAACTGGGCTACGGCGAGGCCGGCCCGTTGCATGAGTGTGTGCGGCGGCCATCCCCGAGCGCTGAACGTTTCTAACGCACGCGTTTGAAGTGCCGTAAAGAGAGGTCTTCCGTTCGATAAGCCCAAGCCATCGGCACTTAGTATGCGTTCAGAATTCGTAGGTTTCTCCCTCGCGCGCCAAACGAATATCCAGGCCAGAGGCAATGGTGGCGTTGGTTATTAGCGCCTCTTGAAAGGCTTCATCCAGCGCATCATCGCTGCGGGTCGGCTCGTGGTGCGTGCAGATCAAGACCTTGGCATTGGCTAACTTTGCAGTCGCAATGCTGGAGCTAAACGTGCCATGACCCCAGCCAATTTTTGAAGGGTATTCTGCATCGGTGTAGGAGCAATCGGCGATGAACATATCCACATCCCGAATGGCTTCGATGATTGCTGCATTTTTGTCGTTGACAAACTCCTGATACTCGTCGTAGCCTTCGTCCCCTGGCTGATAAATGTTGTATGGGGGCTCGTGGTCACCCGTAAAAAAAACCGACTTACCCTTGCTTTCAATTCGGTAACCGAAATCAATAACCGGGTGGTTGAGAATGCACGGCGTGACCGTGGCAGATCCAATCTGGTGTTTTTCGCCTGGCACCAGGGTCACATATTCAATGCGTGCCTTCATCTCGGCTTCCCGGACTGGGAAAAAGCTGTACTGCAATTGGACAGACATGACTTGTTCGATGCCCTTGCCTGATACGGGGTCGAATCCGCCATGTAGACGCAAGGTGTTGCCAGGTATGAAATTCGGTATAAAAAAGGGCAAGCCCTGGATGTGGTCCCAATGGGAATGGGTTATCAATACGTTGGCTGTCACGGGCAGCTCGGCGAGCAGAGTCTGTGACAAGGGAAATATGCCCGTTCCAGCGTCCAGAATGATGAGTTCGTTGTCGTCTGTGCGAACCTCAATGCAGGTCGTGTTGCCGCCGTAACGCACTGTTTTGGGGCCAGGTGATGCGATAGATCCGCGAACACCCCAAAATCTAACCTTCATGGTGGCTCCCTTTCCGCACGTTAAGAAGCTGGCGCCTACTTGACACCGGGTAAACCGAAAGATCACAGACCCTGTGTCCTCAATCCAATCCCATTGTCTGCTGGAAATGCCCTTGATTGAGGGGAGTTTGGGCCCTTGCCCTGGGGATTTACGGCATGTTATACTCGACTGGCTTTGCCGATGGTGCATGTAACTATTGGTAAGCAAATCGCAGATCTGCCCCGTTAAGGTGTTGCCGGTTCAAGTGACTTATGTAGTGCGCTTGTGCTGGCGATAAAGGGGCTGGATCTTAGACCTAACCTTTGGAGTAATTTATGGCAGTAACTATGCGCGAAATGCTGGAAGCCGGTGTTCACTTTGGACACCAAACGCGCTTCTGGAATCCCAAGATGGCCCCGTTTATCTTCGGTCATCGCAATAAAATTCACATCATCAACCTGGAAAAATCGCTTCCGATGTTCCAGGACGCGGCCAAGTTTGTTCGCCAACTTTCAGCGAAACGCGGCACCATCTTAATGGTTGGCACCAAACGCCAAGCGCGCGAAACTGTGGCGGAAGAAGCGCAACGCGCAGGAGTTCCTTTTGTGGACCAGCGTTGGTTGGGCGGTATGCTGACCAATTTCAAGACGGTCAAGACCTCGATCAAGCGTCTGAAAGAGATGAAGGCACAACAAGAAACTGGCCTGGACAGCATGAGCAAGAAAGAGCAGTTGATGTTTGCCCGCGAGCTGGCCAAGCTAGAAAAAGATATTGGCGGTATCCAGGATATGGCTGCTCTTCCAGACGCGATTTTCGTCATCGATGTGGGTTACCACAAGATCGCTATCGCAGAGGCCCGCAAGCTTGGCATTCCTCTGATCGGCGTGGTTGACTCGAACCATTCACCCGAAGGAATTGACTATGTCATTCCGGGCAACGATGACTCATCCAAGGCCGTGACGCTGTATGCACGTGGCATTGCAGACGCAATTCTGGAAGGCCGCGCCAACCAGATGGACGATGTGGTCAAGGCTGTTGCCGCCGAGAGCAGCGACGAATTCGTTGAAGTGAGCGACGCCGCCGCTTGAAGCTGTCCTGCCTGAAAAAGGGGGCTTCGTTGCCCCTTTTTTTTAGCCCTTTATTAAACTATTGAATTGATTACGGAGAAACGAAATGGCTGCAATATCCGCAAGCATGGTTGCTGAACTGCGTGGAAAAACTGATGCTCCGATGATGGAGTGCAAAAGGGCTTTGACCGAAGCCGAGGGTGATATGGTCAAAGCTGAAGAATTGTTGCGTGTGAAGCTGGGTAGCAAGGCTGGCAAGGCCGCCGCTCGGATCACGGCTGAAGGTGTGGTGGTCAGCTCGGTAGAGGGCAAAGTCGGAGCCCTGCTTGAGGTCAATTGCGAAACTGACTTCGTCACCAAGAACGACAGTTTTCTTGGCTTGGCCAATGCGGCCGTTGGCCTGATCGCAAAACACAATCCCTCAGACGTCGCTGCATTGAGCGCGCTCGCCTATGAACAGGATGGTTTTGGCCCCACGTTGGAAGACGTGCGCAAGGGTTTGATTGGCAAGATCGGCGAAAACATGACGTTTCGCCGTTTCAAGCGTTTTGGAAGTGGCGCGCAACTGGCGTCCTACCTGCACGGCACCCGCATTGGTGTGGTGGTCGAATTTGAAGGAGGCGCTACCGCAGCCAAGGATGTAGCGATGCACGTCGCCGCCATGAAGCCGGTAGCGCTGACTAGCAATGATGTGCCAGCAGAATTGGTTGAGCGTGAGCGCTCCGTGGCTGCCGCCAAGGCTGCTGAAGATGCCGCAGTTGCGACAGCCGCAGGCAAGCCTGTTCAGTCCGCTGAAATCGTTGCCAAGCGTATAGATGGCGGTGTTCAGAAGTATCTCAAAGAAGTCTCGCTGTTCAACCAGACTTTCGTCAAGAACGACAAGCAAACCGTAGAGCAGATGTTGAAAGCCACGGGAACCACGGTTAAGGCGTTCACCATGTACGTCGTCGGTGAAGGCATTGAGAAGAAGGTTGATGACTTTGCGGCCGAAGTGGCTGCGCAAGTTGCGGCTGCGCAGCAAGCTGCTTGATTGACCGTCTTTTCGCGTCAATCAGTTCCCATTGCGATAACCGGAGTCACCCATGAGCCAAGAAAAGCCTGCTTACAAACGCATACTGCTGAAGTTGTCGGGCGAAGCCTTGATGGGTGATGACCAGTTCGGTATCAACCGTGACACGATCGTGCGCATGGTCGACGAAATCGCTGAAGTGACGCGCTTGGGCGTGGAGGTCGCAGTGGTGATTGGCGGTGGCAACATCTTTCGGGGTGTCGCCGGCGGCTCAGTGGGAATGGACCGTGCAACCGCAGACTACATGGGAATGTTGGCAACGGTAATGAATGCACTGGCTTTGGGCGATACGATGAACAAGGCCGGTCTGATCGCCCGGGTCATGTCCGCTATCGGAATTGAGCAGGTGGTCGAACCCTATGTACGCCCTAAGGCTTTACAGTATTTGGAAGAAGGCAAGGTCGTTATTTTTGCTGCGGGTACTGGCAATCCGTTTTTCACGACCGACACGGCAGCAGCCCTGCGCGGTGCAGAAATTGGGGCTGAGATCGTGCTGAAGGCGACCAAGGTGGATGGCGTCTATTCTGCAGATCCCAAGAAAGACCCCCATGCGACGCGTTACGCCAAGATAACATTCAACGACGCCATGTCGCAAAACCTGGGAATCATGGATGCCGCTGCATTTGCGTTGTGCCGCGACCAAAAGCTTCCCATTAAAGTGTTTTCGATATTCAAGCATGGGGCGCTCAAGCGGGTGGTCATGGGCGATGATGAAGGCACGTTGGTATACGCTTAACGGATATTTGAAATTTGCACCGGCCTTGAAGATCTGAGGATGAACTATGGCAATCGATGAAATCAAAAAGACGCTAGATTCCAAAATGGACCAGTCCATTGCGTCATTCAAGAACAACTTGACAAAAATCCGCACCGGACGCGCCAATCCTGCGTTGCTGGACACGGTCCAGGTGGACTACTACGGTTCCATGGTGCCCTTGAGTCAGGTTGCCAATCTTTCTTTGCTCGACGCGCGTACGATCAGTGTGCAGCCGTGGGAAAAAGGCATGGGGGCCAAGATCGAAAAAGCGATTCGCGACAGTGATTTGGGCTTGAACCCCTCAAGCATGGGTGACTTGATTCGCGTGCCCATGCCAGTGATGACCGAAGAGCGCCGCCGTGAATTGACAAAACTAGTGCGCGGAGAAGGCGAGAACGCCAAGGTTGCTGTGCGCAACTTGCGTCGCGACGCGAACGAAGCTGTGAAAAAGCTGGTCAAAGACAAGCTGGCCTCCGAAGATGACCAAAAGCGTTCAGAAGCAGAAATTCAAAAATTGACGGATCGTCACATAACCGACATTGACCGCCTGGTCGCTTCCAAAGAACAGGACATCATGGCGGTTTAATACCCGCGATGTTCTGAAACGATTGCTCCCATCCGTATGGCAGAACTGCTCAGCGTGCCGCGCCATATTGCCATCGTGATGGACGGAAATGGCCGCTGGGCGTCCAAGCGCTACATGCCCAGGATTGCGGGTCATAAACAGGGCGTCGACGTACTCAAGCGAATCGTCAGCGCCTGCCCAAGCCGCAACATCGGCACGCTCACAGTATTTGCTTTCTCCTCCGAAAACTGGAATCGACCTGTCGAAGAAGTATCCGGCTTGATGGACATCTTGGCGATGGCTTTGTCTCGCGAAGTCCCGAAGCTACAGCGCGACGGCGTGCGTCTGCGGTTTGTCGGTTCGCGGGATGGCCTGTCGGCGCGGGTCAAATCGGGTCTGGAACAGGCCGAAGCGGCAACCGAGGGGAATTCCCTGCTGTCTCTCAACGTTTGCTTCAATTACGGTGGCCGTTGGGATATTGCCTCCGCTGCCGCGCGGTTGGCCGAAGCGGGCACGCCTATAACCGAGGCTTCACTGTCTGGCGCTTTATCCATGTCTTATTGCTCGGACCCTGACTTGTTGATTCGAACCGGTAATGAAATGCGGCTCAGTAATTTTCTGATGTGGCAAGCGGCTTATTCCGAACTCTACTTCAGTGATCTGTTGTGGCCAGATTTCGACGAAACCGCGTTGGATGCCGCCTTGCTGGATTACGCTTCACGAGAGCGTCGGTTCGGTAAAACTTCGAGCCAGGTTTCGGGTGATTCGGCTAACACAGCCTAAAAAGGTACATACCATGCTGAAGCAAAGAATCATCACAGCGTTGCTGATGCTGGCCATACTTCTGCCAGCAGTGTTTTATCCTTTGCCTGAGGTTTTTGCTGCAGTCACTTTGATCTTGATTGCAGCCGCTGCTTGGGAATGGGCCCGCATGAACCAAAGTGGTCCCGTGGCATCGCTGGCGATCAGCGGAGCATGCGCGGCCGCGTGTGCCTTGTCTTGGTACGGTGGACTGTTATACGTTCCGCTGAAGACGCTTTGGATCGTAAGCGGCAGCGCCTGGGTCATTTTTGGTGCTTGGCTTTTGTTTCGTGGCGTGGCGGTGTGGTCCTGCGTGCCCAGGCCCCTACGTCTTGTGGGTGGTGTTATTGCGCTGTGGGTGGCCTGGGTGGCTGTGGTGCATGCGCGCATCGAAGGCATCAATTTCCTCTTCTCCGTGTTGGTGCTTGTATGGGCGGCCGACATCTTTGCGTATTTCGCTGGCAAGGCGTTAGGGGGGCGATTCTTTGCCCGCAAGCTTGCACCCTCTATCAGCCCCGGTAAGACGTGGGAAGGTGCTTGTGGCGGTCTGCTGGGCGTTGTAGTGAGTGCCTTTATTTGGCGTTACCTGGATGCTACTTATTCGTTTGGAGCAGCCAGCCTGTACACCCGTTTAGGCGCTGTACATGCAGCCTTTATGGTTTTGGCACTTCTGTTTTTGGCGACGATGAGCATCGTCGGTGATCTGGTCGAATCCTTGTTTAAGCGCAGTGCCGGCATCAAAGACAGCAGCGGTTTGCTGCCGGGCCATGGCGGCGTGCTGGACCGCGTAGACGCGTTGTTGCCCATTCTGCCCCTGGCGATGATGTTGACGACCGTATGAATAGCGGAAAAACCAAAGTAGTCGTATTGGGGTCTACCGGCTCCATTGGCGTCAATACGCTGGACGTCATAACATGCCACTCTGATCGGTTTGAAGTTTTTGCCCTGACGGCCGCGACCAATGTGGATGCCATGTTTGTGCAGTGCGCGCGGCATAAGCCCGCCTTTGCCGTGATGGCCAGTGAGACGCACGGACAACAACTTTTGCAGCGCTGTGCGGCGGAGGGTTTGTCCACCCAAGTTCTATGGGGCGCCGATGCGATCTGCATGGTTGCGGCTCACGAACTGGCCGGTACCGTTATGGCAGCTATTGTGGGTGCAGCCGGATTGGCCTCTTGTCTGGCCGCGGCACGGGCGGGAAAACGCCTCTTGTTGGCCAACAAAGAGGCGTTGGTGGTGGGCGGGCAATTGTTCATGGACACCGTCGCGGCCGGTGGCGCTACTTTGCTGCCCATCGACAGCGAACACTCTGCGGTTTTTCAATCCCTCCCGCAGAACCCGAAGGATTGGCCTGCACGCATAGACAAAATTATTTTGACTGCGTCGGGTGGTCCGTTTCGGACCCGCGATCCCTCAAGCTTGCGCGAGGTAACGCCCGAAGAAGCTTGCGCCCATCCCAATTGGGTCATGGGACGCAAGATTTCTGTGGACTCGGCGACCATGATGAACAAGGCCCTGGAAGTCATAGAGGCTAAGTTCCTCTTTGGCGTAGCACCCGAGCAAATCCAGGTCGTGATCCACCCGCAAAGCGTGATCCATTCCATGGTCCAGTACGTGGACAACTCGGTTGTCGCGCAGTTGGGCACGCCGGACATGCGAGGGCCTATCGCCTATGGTCTGTCATGGCCTGAACGCATCACTTCGGGTGCCGCTGCGCTAGATTTTTCGACCATGACAGGCTTGAGCTTCGAGACATTCGCCTCGCAAGACCACAAGAAACGCTATCCGGGGCTTGATTTGGCATGGCAGGTATTGAAAGCCCCCGCAGGGACCACGGCCGTGCTAAATGCGGCCAATGAAGTGGGCGTAAGTGCCTTTCTGGAGCGACGAATCCGTTACGACCACATCCATCTCATTAACACAGAGACCTTGAACGCGGTTGCACCCCAATCTCCGGCTTCATTGGACGATCTGCTGGCATTGGACCTAATGTCGCGACGTGCTGCCGAACACGCGATTTCCCGGTTGTCTGCCTGACAACCAGTGACGTTTTGACCCGATGACCGTACTTGCTTTCCTCGTAGCTATCGTGGCTCTCGTTGCCGTGCATGAGTTGGGTCATTTCTCGGTCGCGCGCTGGTGTGGCGTCAAGGTCCTTCGATTTTCCGTGGGATTCGGTCCCAGGCTGTGGGGGTGGACTTCGCGTACCTCTGGGACTGAGTTTGTTGTGGGGTTGCTGCCCTTGGGCGGGTACGTCAAGATGCTGGACGAGCGCGAGGCGCCGGTGGCAGCGCACGAGCGAGCGATGGCGTTCAACACCCAACCCTTGCGCAGCAAGGCCGCCATTGTCTTGGCGGGACCGGTTGCCAATTTGATGCTAGCGGTTGCTCTGTACAGCTGCGTCAATTGGACCGGCATAGAGATGGCGCAGGCCATTGTGGGTAAACCTCCACAAGATTCCGTGTTGGCGGCGGCGGGTTTTGGCGGTGGCGAACAAATTCAGCGGGCTGGCTTTGAAGGCGATGCGCTCGAGGATGTCGCTTCTTTTGAAGATTTTCGCTGGTGGTTGGCGCGTGGGGCCATTGCGCACCGCAATCTGCAGGTCGAGTTCACATCTCCGCAGAAGCAAAACCGATTGACTGCAATGTTACCGCTCAGTAGCGTCGACGCTAGCAGTGCAGATGCCAAGCTGTTTCAAAAAATCGGCGTCTCGGCGCCTTTTTCCCAGGCACGCCTGGGTGGCATCTTGCCCACTGGCGCGGCAGCGCAAGCGCATCTGCAAGCGGGCGACCTGGTGCTGCGCGTGGACGAAACCGACATTGTTGACAGTACGCAATTGTACGAGCTGATACGTGCCTCGGGCAGTCAAGGCGAGCCACGTCAGCAGACGTGGCTGATCACACGCGATGGCGCGCGCACCACCGTTGTGGTTTCGCCCAAGTTGGAGCAAGACAAGGGGAAACCCATTGGCCGTATAGGTGCGATGGTTGCAGCGCCGCCCGCGATGGCTACTGTCCGCTATGGTTGGATCGACGGCCTGACGCGAGCACTGGGGCGGACTTGGGAAACTTCCGCTTTGACGCTCCGGGTCATGGGGCAGATGGTGATTGGCGAGGCGTCACTCAGCAATGTTAGCGGGCCTATTACCATTGCCGACTATGCCGGAAAGTCCGCTGCCATGGGTTTGACACAATTTTTGGTTTTTCTGGCCTTGATGAGCGTTAGTTTGGGTGTTCTCAATCTGCTGCCGTTGCCCATCCTCGACGGTGGACACCTGATGTATTATCTTTGGGAGTCACTTTCCGGCAAGCCAGTGTCGCAATTGTGGACCGAACGCTTGCAAAAGTTGGGGTTGGTGGTCTTGCTGATGATGATGTCCGTCGCTGTTGTGAACGATGTGACGCGTTTGCTTCGGTGACCCGCCGAAGCCAACCTCAAATTTCCGGAATACTTAAATTGATAAAAATGCAATTCAATCGTAATTTTCTGCGCCGCGCTTCTGCAGTGGCCACGTCGCTTTTTCTCCTTCAGAGCGCTTGGGGGGTAGAGCCCTTTACCGTCAAAGATATCCGCGTCGAAGGTCTGCAACGGGCCGAGGCCGGCACGATTTTCGCTTCGCTGCCCGTGCGAGTGGGCGACACCTACAGCGATGACAAAGCCGCAGCATCCATCAAAGCGCTTTTCGGCCTTGGCCTGTTCAAGGACGTGCGGATCGATGTCAACGATGGCGTGTTGGTCGTCATTGTCGAAGAGCGACCGACCATTGCAGACATCGACTTTGTAGGCAGCAAAGAGTTCGACAAGGATGTCTTGAAAAAGGCCCTGCTGCAAATTGGTTTGGCGGATGGGCGGCCATTCGACAAGGCCCTGGTCGACAAGGCTGAGCAAGAGTTAAAACGCCAGTACATCAACCGCAGCATGTACGCGTCAGAAGTGATCACAACTGTTACTCCCGTGGACCGGAACCGCGTGAATGTGAGTTTCGCGGTGCAAGAAGGCGAGCCCGCCAAAATCAGTGATATTCGCATCGTTGGTAACAAGGCTTTTTCCGAATCCACACTGCGTGGCCTGTTCGATCTGGATACCGGCGGCTGGTTGAGCTGGTACACCAAGTCCGACCGCTACGCGCGTGCCAAATTGACGGCGGACCTCGAAGCTTTGCGCTCCTACTACCTGGCGCGTGGCTATCTCGAATTCAAGATCGAGTCCACCCAGGTTGCGATCTCGCCGAACAAGCAGGACATTGGTATCACGATCAACGTCAGCGAAGGCGACCAGTTCGTGGTGTCCAAGGTCAATTTGCTGGGTAACTTCTTGGGCAAAGAAGCCGAGTTCAAGTCCTTAATTGGCATCCAGGTCGGCCAGCCCTATAACGCTGACCAGGTTGCGCAGACCAGCAAGGCATTCACCGACTATTTTGGCAATTTTGGCTACGCCTTTTCCCGCGTGGAGCCACGCACGGTGGTCGACCGCGCCACAAACCGGGTGGAAGTGACCTTGCAGGTTGACCCATCGCGCCGTGTTTATGTGCGGCGTATTAATGTTGCGGGCAACGACCGCACCCGCGACGAAGTGATCCGCCGTGAGTTCCGCCAGTTGGAGGCCTCGTGGTATGACGGCGAAAAAATCAAGCAATCCCGCAACCGCGTGGACCGACTGGGATATTTCAAAGAAGTCACGATGGACACGTCAGAAGTACCAGGCTCCTTTGACCAGGTGGATCTGACCGTTTCTGTGACCGAAAAACCGACCGGCAGTATCAGCCTGGGTGCCGGGATATCCAGTGCCGACGGCCTAGGCATATCGTTTGGCTTCAAACAGGACAATGCATTTGGCTCCGGCAATTCGCTGGGTGTTGAGGTGAACACCAGCAAGCAAAACCGAACCCTGGTCTTCAACACCACCAATCCATATTTCACCGAAGATGGTGTGTCTCGCACCATCGATTTGTACCAGCGCAATAGCAAACCCTATGTGGACATCGACAGCTATGCCATCGAAACCACGGGCGGTAGCATTCGGTTTGGCGTGCCCTTTACCGAGTACGACACCGTTTATTTTGGTCTGGGAATAGACCAGACCACGATTGTTCCCGGCAATTTGCTGCCTGTGGTCTACCAAGACTTTGCTAACAAATTCGGTTTCACCAGCAATGCTGTGCCGCTTACTGTCGGCTGGGGCCGCGATACCCGCGACAGCGCCTTGGTTCCCACGACGGGTAAAGTGATTCGGACTTCTGCGGAATGGAGTATTGCCGGGGAGCTGAAATATGCTCGTGGAACATTGGGTTACCAGCAATACATTCCCGTTACCAACAAGATCACTGCGGCTTTGAACGCGGAGTTGTCTGTTGGCACATCGACGGGTGACGCAACTTATCCTATCTTCAAGAATTTCTATTCGGGTGGTTTAGGTACGGTGCGTGGATTTGAACAGGGCAGTTTGACTACTGCAACACAGCGTGCACTTGGCTTGACCGCAACGGGCGGCACGAAGAAGATCAACTTTAACGCCGAACTCCTGTCACCCCTGCCGGGCGGCGGCAAGGACAGGACGCTGCGCGTATACGCCTTCGCGGACGCTGGTGGTCTGTATGGCGCCGACGAAAACATTTCGCTTGCGGACATGCGTGCTTCGTATGGCGTCGGAATCAGCTGGATTTCACCCGTAGGCCCGCTTCGCCTCGCGTTTGCGAAACCTGTCAAACAGTTTGATAGCGATAGAATCCAGGCTCTGCAATTCCAGATTGGAAGCTCTTTCTAATGAACACTTTAAAACTGCGCTGGTTGCTTTCGGTGCTGCTGGCAGTCGGTGCCAGCGGCGCCCTGGCCCAAGATTTCAAGGTTGGCTACGTCAATACGCAGCGCATCACCACAGAATCCACGCCGGCCAAGACGGCGCAGTCCAAGCTGGAGCAGGAGTTTTCCAAGCGCCAGAAGGAATTGGTTGACCAGCAAGCCGCATTCAAGGCATTTGGCGAGAAATTTGAGCGCGATGCGCCCACGCTCAGCGAAAGCCAACGCGCTGCCCGCCAAAAAGAAGGTGCTGAACTGAGCCGCGACCTGCAGCGCCGCCAACGCGAGTTCCAAGAGGATTTGAACGGCCGCCGCAACGAAGAATTGCAGCAGGTGCTCGACCGCGCTACCAAGGCCGTCAAGCAAGTGGCGGACTCTGAAAAATACGATGTGGTGATTCAGGAGGTGGTTTACGTGAACACCAAACATGACATCACTGATAAGGTCCTTAAAATCCTCAACGCTGGCTCCAAATAAAGCCGGGTAACCGGGTATGGAGTATGAAGCTTGATCTGGCTTCCGTTGTTTCCGCGCTTGGCGGAGTGCTGCATGGAGACGCCACACTCGAAGTGACAGGCTTGGCTCCGCTGGAAACTGCAACATCGCAGCACATCAGTTTTCTCAGTAACCCGCGTTACCAGCAGCAACTGCTGGAGTCCAAAGCGGCCTGCGTCATCGTGGCACCGCAAATGCAGGCCCCCGCCATGGAACGTGGCGCCTGCATCGTTACCGAGCAACCTTATCTCTATTTTGCAAAGCTGACACAACTGTGGAAGCGCGGACGCGACCCGCGTTCCGAAGGCGGCATTCACCCCAGCGCTGTCGTTGATAGAGAGGCGGTAGTCCATCCTTCGGCTTCGATTGGTCCCTTGTGCGTGGTAGAGCGCGGCGCGCGCGTCGGCGCTGACACCGTGCTCAAGTCCCGTGTCACAGTAGGCGAGGGCTGTGTTGTCGGCGAACGCTGCATCCTGCACTCTGGCGTTGTCATTGGGGCTGACGGTTTTGGCTTTGCCCCCAATGGCGATCTGTGGGAAAAAATCGAACAACTTGGCGCAGTGCAAATCGGCAACGACGTAGAAATCGGCGCCAACACCTGCATCGACCGAGGTGCCTTGCAAGATACGGTGATTGAAGACGGCGTCAAGCTAGACAACTTGATCCAGATCGGCCACAACGTGCGCGTAGGGCGCAACACAGCCATGGCGGGCTGCGTGGGTGTGGCGGGCAGTGCCACCATCGGTGAGCACTGCACCGTTGGCGGCGGCGCCATCATTCTGGGCCATCTTACGTTGGGCTCGCATGTCAACATTTCGGCTGCTACGCTCGTCAGCAAGTCCATCTTAAAACCAGGCCACTACACTGGCATTTTCCCCATCGACGATAACGCTGCATGGGAGCGCAACGCTGCGTCGCTGAAGCAATTGCACAGTCTGCGGGACCGCATCAAAACCTTAGAAAAAGAGACAAAAAAATGATCATGGACATCCACAAAATTCTCAAGCAACTGCCGCATCGTTACCCGTTTTTGCTGGTAGACCGCGTACTGGAGTTGGACAAAGGCAAAACCATCAAGGCCTTGAAGAATGTCACGATGAACGAGCCGTTTTTTGAAGGACACTTTCCGCACCGTCCCGTGATGCCCGGCGTGCTGATACTGGAGGCGCTGGCGCAAGCCGCGGCCTTGTTGTCCTTTGATGCGCTGGACACTTCACCCAATGACCAGACGATTTACTATTTTGCGGGCATTGATGGGGCCCGCTTCAAACGTCCGGTAGAACCTGGCGATCAACTGATCCTGGAAGCACAATTGCTGCGCATGAAAGCCGGTATCTTCAAGTTCAAAACCCGTGCCACCGTGGACGGTGAACTGGCTACGGAGGCAGAGCTCACCTGCGCGATGCGCACCGTCTCACAAGCGTGAGGCCGCCTGTCGTGAGCCTTATCCACCCCACCGCCATTGTGGACCCGGCGGCCGAGATAGACCCCTCGGTTAGCGTTGCCCCTTATGCCATCATCGGTCCGCATGTGCGTATTGGCGCGGGCACCACGGTAGGCCCGCATTGCGTCATCGAAGGTCGTACCACCATTGGGCGCGACAACCGCATCTTCCAGTTTGCTTCTATCGGGGCGATATCGCAAGACATGAGCTATGGCGGCGAACCTGCCGCACTGGAGATCGGTGACCGCAACACCATTCGCGAATTTTGCACGTTCAATCTGGGCACCATGAAAGAGGACGGCACAACGCGTGTGGGTTCCGACAACTGGTTCATGGCCTATGTGCACATTGCCCACGATTGCCGCGTGGGCAGCCACACCGTGATGGCCAACAACGCTACGCTGGCCGGGCATGTGCATGTGGGCGACTGGGCCGTGGTGGGTGGCTTGAGCGGCGTGCACCAGTTCGTACACATTGGGGCCCATGCCATGATCGGCTTTCAGTCGCATGTCACGCAAGACGTACCACCCTACATGACGGCCGACGGCAATCCGCTGGCTCTGCGTGCGGTCAATCTGACGGGTCTGCGCCGGCGCGATTTTGGCAACGAGCGTATCGCGGTCGTCCGCGAGATGCACAAGCTCTTGTACCGCCAAGGGCTGACCCTGGAGGCGGCAGTGACTGAGATCGAAAAACTGCGGCAAACCGGGGATGTGGTGGCCTCCGATGTGCATGTAATGCTTGATTTTGTTGCCGCGTCCAAGCGTGGCATCGTCCGCTAGGCCCGGACCATGCCCACTGTGCCGCCTGTGGCCTCTGCGCCCAAGCCTGCCCGGCCCTTTGTTGCCATGGTGGCCGGTGAAGCCTCTGGTGACTTGCTGGCAGCCTTGTTGCTCCAAGGTTTGCGCCAGCGTTGGCCCGAGCTTACGGGTGCAGGCATCGGTGGCCCGCAAATGGCGCGCCACGGCTTTGAGGCCTGGTGGCCGCACCACAAGCTGGCAGTGCACGGTTTTGGTTGGGAGGTGCTGCGCCGCTACCGAGAGATCCTGGGCATACGCAACCAGTTGCAGGCCCGACTGCTGGCCCGTAAGCCTGATATTTTCATTGGTGTTGACGCACCCGATTTCAACCTCGATCTGGAACGCACTCTGCGCCAGCAAGGCATCAAGACGGTTCATTTCGTCTGCCCATCGATATGGGCTTGGCGGCCCGAGCGAGTAAAGAAGATCAAGCGCAGCGTTGACCATGTGCTGTGCATTTTTCCGTTCGAGCCCGCGCTGCTAGAGCGCCACGGCATCCGCGCTACCTATGTCGGCCACCCGCTGGCCAATTTGATCCCGCTGGAGCCCGACAAGGCCGCCGCCCGCGCGGCTTTGGGCTTGCGGCCAGATGACCGGGTATTGGCACTATTGCCTGGTAGCCGTGTGTCTGAAGTCAAACACCTGGCATCTTGCTTCTTTGAGGCTGCAGCCCTTGTAAAACGGGCGCATCCAGCTATAAAATTGATAGTGCCCGCCGTGCCTGCGCTGCGTGCGGCGATCGAGCGGGCTGCGGTTAAGGCTGGCGTTCAGGAGCATGTGCACATCGTCGACGGCCACTCCCACACGGTGCTGGCGGCCTGCGACCTGACGCTCATTGCCAGCGGCACGGCCACACTGGAGGCGGCCCTGTTCAAGCGGCCCATGGTGATTGCCTACCGCATGGGTTGGCTGTCGTGGCAGATCATGCGGCGCAAGCAGTTGCAGCCCTGGGTGGGCTTGCCCAACATCCTCAGCGGCAAGTTTGTGGTGCCCGAACTGATACAGGAGCGGGCTACGCCGCAGGCGCTGGCGCAAGCCTGCTTGCAATGCCTGGATGACATCGATCGCCAGCCTGCGAAAATAGCGGCGTTGCAACAACATTTTCTGGCGCTGCACCACGACCTGCGGCGCGACACCCCCTCCTTGGCCACCGATGCGATCGAAAAAATTCTTGCGCGCTGAGCAAGTGGCGCTCTACTGGGACACGCCTGGCCTGATCGCCGGAGTGGACGAGGCCGGGCGCGGCCCGTTGGCAGGCCCCGTGGTGGCTGCGGCCGTGATTCTGGATGAACGCAACCCTATCAGTGGTCTGGCGGATTCCAAGGTGTTGACGGCCAAACGGCGTGAGAAGCTGTTTGATGAAATCCGGGCCAAGGCCCTGTGCTGCTCCATTGCGCAGGCCAGTGTCGAAGAGATTGACCGGATCAACATCCTGCAAGCCACTCTGCTGGCCATGCGTCGGGCGGTCGAGGGGCTGCGCCTCAAACCGAGTCTGGTATTGGTGGACGGCAACCGCCTGCCGGTGCTGGCGATGCGGGCCGAGGCCATTGTCAAGGGCGACAGCAAGGTGCAGGCCATCTCGGCGGCTTCCATTTTGGCCAAAGTGACACGAGACCGTTGGTGTGCCGAGCTGGACGCACAATATCCACAGTATGGCTTTGCCGGTCATAAAGGCTATGGCACGGCCGAACACTTGCTGGCGCTGTACACCCATGGTGTCTGCCCACAGCACCGCAAGACGTTTGGCCCCGTGGCAAAGGTGCTGGCGTATGCCTGAGAGGCTGACGGTGACCGCACCCATTTCAATCACTTCGCGCGACAACCCGTTGCTCAAGGAACTGCGCAAGGTCGCACAGGACAACACCGCCTACCGCAAGCTGGGGCGCTTCTGGGTCGAGGGCGACCACCTCTGCAGTGCCGCCCTGCAGCGTGGCTTGAGACCCTCAGTTGCCGTATTCACGGACGAGTTTTGGCAAAACCCCGAGACCAGGCATAGCGCCCAGTCCAGGCCGATAGCCCTCGTGGAATATGCGCAGGCCGCTATCAAAAGCATAGTAATCCCATCCCAGCTATTCCGCGAGTTGAGTGGACTGGAGTCCCCGTCCGGAGTCGGTTTCGTGCTGGACCTGCCAGCGCAGGCAGACCTGCTGCCCACGGCGGCCACGGTCATCTTGGACCGCGTGCAAGACGCCGGCAATGTGGGCTCTATTTTGCGCAGCGCCGGTGCCTTTGGTTTTCGCCAGGTCTTGGCACTCAAGGGCAGCGCCGCTTTGTGGTCACCCAAGGTTTTGCGGGCGGGCATGGGCGCACACTTTGGCTTGCACCTGATCGAAGGCCTGGATGAGGCGGATGTGCAGGCTTTGCAAGTTCCCATTGTCGTGACCAGTTCCCACCAAGGCGAGTTGATCCAGAAACGGGGCCTGCCGACGGCCTGCGCCTGGGCCTTTGGCCATGAAGGGCAAGGCGTGGGCGCAGGCTTGATGGCGCGCGCCGCCCTGCATGTGCGCATTGGCCAACCCGGCGGCGAAGAGTCGCTCAACGTGGCAGCGGCTGCGGCCATTTGTCTGCACGCAAGCAGCCTGGGCTCTGGCTGACTCCCAACAAATTTGCAGCCGGGTGTAGCCCCAGAGCACGCAGCCAGGGTTTCTGGTGCTGTCGAGGATAGTTTGCCGTGCATCACAGCGCAACAGCTTTGGCCGCCGTCGCCAACCCCAGAGGCCAATGACCGAGGAAACCTTGTCCAACGTCTTCTGGTTTGCCGGGCATTGGCGGCCTCGCCAGACAGTACGAGCCGTTGATTTAACTGGGCCTTTTGGAGCCCATGCATTGGGTGTCGGCTACCACAGACATGGGCCAAACCCACGCCGTGCGTAAGCCCTTGATTTCATTCAAACCCGTTGCTGGCACGCATCTTGGATCAGGGACTACGACTGACGCACCATAGCATCAAAACATCGTTGAACCGATCCCGTGTGCCATTCGACCCATTGACGCGATTCAGCCCTTTCGACTTTCATCTGCACAGGAGCACTGCCATGAACACCCAACCACCCCGAGAAGAAAACACCATGATCCGAACCCCTCTGACCCACAACGCGCTGCGCTTGGTCGGCGCATCCGTGCTCGTCTCCATGCTCGGCTACTCGGCGGTGAATGCACAGAATGCTCCCGATCAGGGTGCCAGCGCAGCCGACCAAGACCAAGCCGCCAAAGCCCCAGTTCAGAATCCGTTAGCAGGGAAATCCATGGAGTCCCGCGGAAAGGCGCCTGGTTCTTCCAGATCACAGGAGATGTCGTCAAAGACCCCCGCTGCAGGCAAGTCCATGGAGTCCAGTAAAAAGGGGCCTGGCGCAGACAAAAACCAGGAGCAGGCGAGCAAGAACCCACTTCCTAACAAAAGCGGCCAAGACCAAAAGGTGCAATTCCAGCCGGGCCTGGCAGAGGCAAAACGCCAATTGGCCATTGCCCACATCGCTGCGCGCGACCACGGCTAATTCCGAGCCAATTGCGCTTTACTTTCACTGTGACGATGCGATTCTTTTGTATCAGCCAGCCCTGGCTTGAGACCACCAATACGGTGCTGGCAAAAGCCTGCTCGGCGCGGGGTATCGAAATGGTTCTGGTCTCTCCCCAGACCTTTTGCAATGCGCCCGGCAGCGCCCCGGTCTCGGGTGATCTGCTGTACCGTGCTGCGACGGATGCACCCTCGGATCGGTTGGAGAAACTGCTATGGCACCCTGGCGTGGCCGCGTTCTACGAACAGCCGTATTTTGAATGTTTGTACCAAGGGATACTGTTTCAAAAGCATGGGTTGGCCATGCCGCGCACGGTACACGCGGTGTCGCGGGACCGCGCGACCTTACAAAGGCAACTGGCACCCCTAGGGGACTTTCCGTTGGTCGTCAAGGTTGCGGGAAACGAGGGCGGCAATGGCGTGATGCGGGTTGACAGCTTCGCTGCGCTGTTCTCCCTGTTGGACCACATCGGCGACTCACCCCAAATCATGTCGTACTTCGAGCACGTGGTGGCATACCGCCTGATCGTGGTCGCAGACCGGGTGATCGCCACCGAGGCGCGGTACAGCGGGCCCGGGGACTTTCGCACCAACAGCGCCGGCGGTGGTTCTTTGGGCGCCGTCACTGCGCCGCCCCAAGCCATCCAAATGGCGTTAACCGCCGCACGCTTGATGCGCGTTGAATTTGGCGGGGTAGACATTCTGGAAAACGCGGACCGCGAGCTGGTGCTGGCTGAACTCAATTTCCCCTGTTACTTTGCCGACCAACAGCATGCCTCTGGTGTCGATATTGCCGGAGCCATGATGGACCAATTGATCGTCAAAGCACGGCGGATGGGCAATCGAAACCGTGACACCCAGGCTGCAACGTCAAACCCAGAAATGCTATGAAATATATAGCATAATAGTCATATTCCACGAGGGCCACTGGTCATTTTTGCTCAAAACTGAACGCTTTATACCGAAAAAAAGTGACGAAGCGCTATGTGGTTTGGCCGAGCGCCATCCACTCAGCCCAGTAGTCGATACAGGCACGAATCTTGGGTAGCCGGTGCCGCTCTTGCAGTATGACGGCGTAGATGGGCACCGGCGGGCTGCTGAGATGCTCTTGCAACAGCGGCACCAGCCGTCCTTGGCGAATCAGCGGCAGGGCGGCCAGATCGTGGATGCGCGCGATGCCCACACCGTGCAGCACCAGGCTGACAACCAGCGCTGTGTTGTCGGTGCGCGTGTGGCCCGAGATTTGCAGTTCGGTCGGGCCTTCGGGGTCGGCCAGCGCCCACCGGTTCAGCGACGGGCTGACGCTATTGGCCAGCAGGCGGTGCGCCCCCAGTTCGCGCGGGTGGGTCGGTGTGCCATGGGCGCGCAGGTAATCGGGCGAGGCGCACAGTGTGCGGCCATATGAGCCAATTTGGCGTGCCACTACGGTATCGCTATTGGGCGAGCCGCTGCGAATCGCAATGTCAAAACCATCCCGTGCCATATCGGCGATGCGGTCATCTGCGCTGATGTCCAGGTGCAACTGGGGGTGGCGCAGGTACAGTCCGGGCATGCTCGGTGCGATCAGGCAGTCCGCCATCAGCGGGCTGGCCGTGACGCGAACCCAGCCGCTGGGTCCGCTGATCTTGCCTGTGAGCTCACTGTCGAGTTCGGCCGTGGTGTCCAAGAGTCGCCTTCCGTAAGCCAAAAAGGTATCGCCCTCATCGGTCAGGCTGAGGCCGTGGGTCGTGCGGTGCAGCAGCCGTACGCCACAGGCGGCCTCCAGACGGGCGAGCGAGCGCGTGACCTGGCTTACGGGTACATCGCGCTCACGGGCTGCAGCCGACAGGGTGCCGAGCTCGGCAATGCGGGCGAACAAGGCGACGTCGTCGAGTTGGAGTTGCATCGTCGCATTGTGGTGCGCTTTTACGCCTTGTTTTGCTAAATATGCAAAACCAATAGTGGTTTTTCGCTATTTCTGATGGTTGGATTGGTCAATATAGTCCATTCCACACCCGTTTCAAAGGAACACCGTATGCAAACCGTCCATCATTCCATCGCCGATCAGACCGCCCACGTCCACGAACTGGCGCGCCGGCGCGCACACACGTTGCGCGACGCATCCATTGCAGACTTTTGGCGCTACGCAAGCTTTTCCAACATCCGCTGGACGCGCATCGTCCGCTCCACCCACCTTTTTTTCGGAGTTTGAACATGCCAATACTGACGCTCAAAGTAGCACCCTAGCTCAACCCGGCGCGCTACTGTGCATTGGCCCATGCGCTGACCCAGTTGACGGCGCTGCACCTGGGCAAAAGTGAAGCGGTGACGGCCGTCGTGATTGACGACCTGCCGGCCGCGCGGTGGTACATCGGTGGCCGAGATGTGGAACAAGCCACGGCCTTGTTGGAGATCAGCGTTACCGAAGGGACCAATACGCCGGCACAAAAGCAGGCATTTATCGCAGCAGCTTTTGCCGAACTGCAGCAGCAACTGGGCTACAGCCAGCCCCTGGCAGAGGCAAGCTATGTGATCGTGCGTGAAGTGCCAGCTGGTGACTCGGGTTACGGTGGCATGACACAGGCTGCGCGCAAGCTGATGGAGCCGCTCCACGCCGCTCTATGAACAATAATGGCCTGCGTCTAATTGGGGGGCCTGATGGCGCCGCGACTGGACGGCATATTCGCAGTGAGCACATTTTTACGAATAGATTGAAACGATGCGCAAAATGAGTTCGGCCTTGCGCCTCGGGTGTTCCGGCTCGCTAGGCCTCATGTTGTTGTTTCTGGCGGCTTGCAACAGGACAGACGCGGGTCACGTACTGCCGTTGCCAAAGCTGCCTTCGACCGCGTTGGACTTTCGCGTAGCCTACATCGTCAACGAGCGCCTGCCCCGCATGTCGCCCGAGCAGTTGGACGCGCTGCTATTGCGCATTCAACTGACCGCGCAGGAGCATTTTGGGGTGGGTATCCGGTTTTCTGCCATCACTGAGATACCGATTGCGCGTGCCTTTGAGGGCATACCCAAAGCCTCGCGGGATGTTGCCTTGCCCCAGATTTATGACTTTAAGACCGGCACCGGCGATTTGCCGCGTTTGAAGAAAGCCTTTACCCACGTTTTTGCGTCGGAGACCGGGCCGCTAGCTGACCGTATTGCCTATGCGCAACCCTACACCCCCAACTTGCGCAGTGACGCGACAGTTGCCGAGTTTGGCGCTGCCATGGCTGACTTGCAGGTGCAGCGCCTGGCACAGTGGCGCGACATGCGGGCCCTGGACAGCGGCAAGGCCGTTGATGAAAAGCCCTACAACGAGTTCACCATGTGGCTGGCCCTGGGCGATGGTGATTTACCGTTCGAGCTGGTGCTGACGAACCAGATTATTGCCAGTGCGGAATACGACTCTGTATCGGTGCACAGCGCCATACGCGGTGGCTACACCAATGGTGTCACCACGTACAGCAAGGCCTCCCGCTATGGCACCACCTCCGTTTGGAGCACCTTCGCCTTTACTGGCAACGATGACTTCATCGTCGGGTTGCGGAGCGGTGAGCGTTATGAACCGTTGGAGGCGGCGCGGCTTGCAGGCGTGGCTGCCACGCACGAGATCGGGCACCAGCTTTTCCATCTGTCCCATCCGTTTAACCGCCTGGCCTGCGTGATGAACCCGGTGCCCATGCTTGCATATCGTGCTTGGAGTAACAAATTGGCTGCGCCCGATTGCCGGTTGGGCAGTGACCCGCAGATGACGCCGGGCGCGTACCATTTCCGATACTAGAATTTCGTGCGCATCAGCGCTGCAAACCTTAACCATGACGCCTTCACTTCGGTCCAATGGACTTGATAACTTGCGCGCACTGGCCATCGCGCTTGTGTTCATGTACCACTACATGGTGTTTGTATCGGGCGAGCCGACGTTTGGTTGGGCCAGCAGCGTCGGTTGGGTCGGTGTGGATCTGTTTTTTGTGCTCAGTGGTTACCTGATTGGCAACCAGCTATTTGCGGGTCTGATTGCGCGGCGCGAACTCTCGTTGTCACGGTTTTACGCACGGCGAGCGCTGCGCACCTGGCCGGTGTTCTGGCTGGTGCTTGCTGCGTACTTTATTTTTCCATCCGCGATGGGCGGCAAGCCGCCACCGGCGCTGTGGAAATTCTTGACATTTACGCAGAACTACCAGTTGCAGCCTGGCACTGCGTTCTCGCATGCCTGGTCCTTGTGTATTGAAGAGCAGTTCTATCTGGTTTTGCCTTTGGTCGTATTGTTCGCCGTGAAGTTTGGAAGCAGCAGGATTCAGGCTTGGTTGCTGCTGCTGGCCCTGTTGATCACTGGCATTTCAGCGCGCTGGATACTATGGAACGCCTATGGGTTGGAGTCCACGGGCCAGATTGATGACTATTACCCCAACGTTTACTACGCCACGCTGGGCCGATTCGACGAGTTTTTACCCGGCATCGCAGTCGCTCTTATCAAGAATTACCACCCCTTGTTTTGGCAGCGCTTGATGGCGCGCGGCGCGGTACTGTTTGGTGTTGGTATAGCGACCACGCTCGCGATTTTGTACGGTGTGCTGAACCACTATTACATTGACGATTACGGCTATCCCTTTTTCATGAGTGTGTTCGGATACTCCTGTGTGGCGGCCGCGTTTTCTCTGCTGGTTGCCTCCGCCTTGAGCCCACATTCGCCGTTGCAGCGCATCCGCATCCCCGGCGCGTATGCCTTGG
>JANXVI010000094.1 GCA_025351745.1 Rhodoferax sp. | reverse complement strand
CTTTTTGATCTTGCTTGGCGGGCTGGGCGGTTTTCTGGTGGTGCCGATGAATGCGCTGTTGCAGCACCGCGGCCACAACCTGATGGGCGCGGGCCGCTCCATCGCCGTACAAAACTTCAACGAGCAGGCCTGTATTCTGGGCCTGGGCGCGTTTTACAGTCTGTCCACCGGCATGGGCCTGTCCGCATTCGGTGCCATCACGGTGTTTGGCCTGGTGACAGCCGGCTTCATGTGGCTGATCAAACGATGGCACGAGCGCAACTGCCGCGAGCACCCCGCAGACATTGCGAACCTATTGGAAATAGCCCGCCACGACAACCTGCATGACTAGAAATATGGCCCCCACGCTGCGCCGCTGCCCCCCGAGGGGGTCGTGTTTTGCCTTGGGGCGGCCCGGCGGCAAAACTTTGCCCCCACGCTCGCTCACTGCGTGTGGATCTCAGCCAGTCAAGGCGTGACAGACGTACGCGCGCTGGCGGCCGGAGGGTTGTTGCTCAATGCCTTCACTTGGGGCGTTTCCTGGTGGCCGTTTCGGCAATTGCAAAACCTGGGTGTGCACCCCTTGTGGGCCACAGCGCTGATCTATTTGCTGGCCGCGTTTTGCTTGGCCATTGCGCGACCCCATGCCTGGCGCGGTGTGCTGCAAAACCCCGGCTTGTGGGTGTTGATGCTGGCATCCGGGTTGACCAATGTGGGTTTCAACTGGGCGGTCACCGTCGGCGATGTGGTGCGCGTGGTGCTGCTGTTTTATTTGATGCCCGCTTGGACCGTGCTATTGGCCTGGCCACTTTTGGGAGAGAAGCCCAGCTTGGGCTCGCTGGCGCGGCTGGTGTTGGCTCTGGCGGGGGTGGTGGTGGTGCTCAAGACATCTGAATCGGCGTGGCCATGGCCACAGGACCTGGCCGATGGGCTGGCGTTGATGGGTGGCTTTGCCTTTGCGATGACCAACGTGATGCTGCTGCGCCTGCGCGCGGAAGCGGCCGAGGCCAGCATGATGGCCATGTTTGGAGGCGGCGCACTGATGGCCAGTTTGAGCGCAGTGGTCGGCATGCAATGGGGCCTGGTCGGCGCTTTGCCTGCGTTGGCGCCCGACTGGTCGGTATGGGTGGGCGGATTGAGCCTGTTCATCCTGGTTGGCAACTTGGGCCTGCAATACGGCGCCAAGCGCTTGAGCGCCAGTGCCACGTCCATCATCATGCTGTCGGAAGTCGTGTTTGCCAGTACCTCGGCCGTTTTGTTGGATGCCGGTACCTTGAGCGCCCGCGTGCTGCTGGGCGGCGCCCTGATTCTGCTGGCTGCGCTGCTGTCCACCGCCTTCTCTGGCAGCCATGCGGTGGGGGCCGCCAATTAGCACGACGGTGCCAGTGTCTTTGCGGAGGTGCTAAGGTTGGCCCCGCTTTGCGCATCCGAATCACCTTCTAACCTTTTCAGCACGGAACACCATGACTACTGTTTATGACTTCGACGCCCTTGCCATCGACGGCAAGTCAGTACCCCTGAACCAATACCGCGGCAAGCCGCTGCTGATCGTCAATACCGCCAGCGCATGTGGTTTCACGCCGCAGTTCGCGGGTCTGGAGGAGTTGCACAAGGCGTATGGCGGCAAGGGCCTGGTGGTGTTGGGCTTTCCGTGCAACCAGTTCGGTGCGCAAGACGCGGGCAGCAATGGCGAGATTGCCAACTTTTGCCAGTTGAACTACGGTGTCAGCTTCCCGATGATGGCCAAGATTGATGTCAATGGCGGCGATGCCCATCCGCTGTACCAATGGCTTTGCGGCGAAGCACCGGGGCTGTTGGGCACCAAGGCCATCAAATGGAACTTCACCAAATTTCTGGTCGGTAAAGATGGACAGGTCATCAAGCGTTACGCGCCCACCGATACGCCCAAGAGCATGGCCGACGACATCGAGGCCGCGTTGGCATAGTCCCGCACCTCACACTGGAGTAGCGCCCGCCTGTCGCAAAAAGTCGGCCAAAGTCTTGCCGGCTTCATCCCGGAATACCGCGTCTTGCAGTTGCAGCGCGTCCATGCGGTCCAGCCTGAAGGTGCGAAAGGCCTGGCGCGTGTCGCACCAGGCGGCCAGCGTCCATACCTTGCCCCAGAAAAAACAACCCAGCGGGCGCAGACTGCGCTGGCTGCTTTGGTTCGCCACATCACGGTAGTCAAGCTGCACCTTGCGGCGCAACTGCACGGCTTCGCGCAGGCTCTGCAGGGTTTGCTGGATGGCGGTGTCGAGGCTGAACGTGGGCGCGTACAGCGCCAGGCTCTCGGCCGCGGCGCGTGTTTGGCGCGGCAGTATCGACAAAATCTTGCCCAGGGCTTGCTCGGCATCGCGCGCCATCGTTGGGTCCAGCCAGGCCTGGGCCAGGCGCGCGGCCGCTACCAGGGCACGCGCCTCACCGTCGCTGAACATCAGCGGGGGCAGCTCAAACCCGGCGCCCAGCCGGTAGCCGACACCGGCTTCGCCCTCGATAGGTACGCCCTGGTGCTGCAGGTCCGCTACATCGCGGTACACGGTGCGCTCGGACACTTCCAGGCGATCGGCCAGAAAGGCCGCCGTGGTGAGACGGCGGCCGCGGATGAGTTGGACGATTTGGAACAGTCGGTCGGCGCGGCGCATGGTGTGTTGGGTATTTTACGCCGCTAGCCCTCGCAAACATTGCCTGGGCAGCTATAAAAAGCGTAGCGGTCATTGGATCGACCCGCGTCGCCTGGGCGGTCAGTCGTATGTCGTGGTCGCTGACGTCGAACAGACCGAAGCGGCACTTGTAGCCCCAACGCTGTCGGTTGGGCAGCCACCGCCGCCCGGCCTTCCATTGGCATCTGGCGCATGGGATACTGGCAACTGTGAACGACGCCTCGAAATCATCCGCCGCAGGAGAAGGCCCTTTGAAGATGGCCTTGGAAGGCTCCGGTGTGGGGGTCTGGGACTGGAACCTGGCCACCGGCGGGCAAACCCATTCCCGCCAATGGGAAGAAATGCTGGGGTACCCCGCGGGCGAGTTCACCGGCGGTTACCGCGATTTTGAGGCGCTGGTCCACCCCGACGATCTGGCCATGGTCAAGGCAGTCGCCAATGCCTACCTGGACGGTCGCGCGGCCGAATACGCGGTGGACTTTCGGATGCGCTGCAAGGACGGCACCTGGAAGTGGATATTGACCCGCGGCATGGTGGTGGAGCGTGACCTGATCGGCTCGCCACTGCGCATGATTGGTACGCACACCGATATTTCCGAGCGCAAACGCGCCGAAGAAAAGTTGCGGGCCGTCAACGCCGAGCTGCTGGAAAACACCCAGCTCTTGCAGACCACGCTGACCAGCATCAGTCAGGGTATTTTGCTGTTCGACGCGGATCAACGGGTGCGCAAATTCAACTCCCGGGCGTGTGAATTGCTGGACATGCCCATCGCGCTGTTGTCTTCCCTGCCGACCGAACAAGAATTGGTGCAGTTCCAGATGCAGCGCGGCGACTTCGGTCCCGATGCGCAACTGGTGGACATCATGGCGCGCCGCAAACTTATCGAGGCAACCTCCGGCTCGGTGGACACGCTGCCCACCCACTATCTGCGCCAGACACGGGCCGGTCGCACGCTGGAAGTCCGCACCCAGCTTTTGCCAGATGGCAGCAAGGTCCGCACCTTTGCCGATGTCAGTGCGTATGTGCAGGTTGAGGCGGACAGCAAGCGCCTGAACCAGTTGCTGGACGCTATCCAGACCATTGCCGGCGTTGGCGGCTGGGAGCGCGACTTTTCGACCGGGGCCGCCGTCTGGACCGAGGGCGTCTATCGCATCCTGGAGGTGTCGCCCGAGCAGTTCACGCCGGGAGATCTTGAATCCACCCAACGGTTTTTCACGCCAAAGTCGCAGGAAATGATCCGACTCGCACAACCGTCTGGTGATTCGGCCACCGAGACCACACACGACTTTGAGTTGGAGATGATCACCTGGAAGGGGCGCCACATTTGGGTGCGCTTGAAGGGCACGACCACGTGGGAGAACGGGCGACCGCTTCGCCGGACCTCGGTCCTGCAAGACATCACGGAGCGCCGCCTGGCCGAAGCCGCCGCCAAAGAAAGCGAGGAGCGTTGGAAGCTGGCGCTGGAGAGCATTGGTGACGGTGTGTGGGATTGGCACATCCAGGCCGGAACGGAATTTTTTTCCGAACGGCTGCTGCAAATGTGCGGCTACGGCGGCGGTGACCTCAATAGTCGCCCCGAAGAATTTGACGACCGCACCCACCCCGAGGATCTCGAACAACTAATGCAGGCAAGGCGCGACCATTTCGAAGGCCGCTCGCCCAGTTACCACAGCGAACGCCGCATTCTGTGCAAAGACGGCACCTGGAAATGGGTGTTGAGCCGCGGCATGCTGATAAGCCGCGATGTCGACGGTCAACCGCTGCGCATGATTGGCACCTTCACCGATATTTCTAGCCGCAAGGAGGCCGAAGCACTGATCCGCCACCAGGCCTTTTACGACACGCTGACGGGTCTGCCCAACCGGCGTATGCTGCGCGACCGGCTGGAGCAAGAGATCAAGAAGAGTCAGCGCGACCACGAACAACTGGCCATTCTGTTCATCGACCTGGACCATTTCAAAGAAGTCAACGACACGCTAGGCCACGACCGCGGCGACCTGCTGCTGGTCGAGGCCGGGCGGCGTATCCAGGCCTGCGTGCGGGCGTCGGACACCGTGGCTCGCATGGGTGGTGATGAGTTCACCGTGCTATTGGCCGAACTGCCCAGCAGCAGCCATCTGGAAGTCATTTTGCAAAAAATGCTGCGCGCCTTGGGAGCCGTCTTCCAGCTCGGTAGGGAGCAGGTGTTTGTGTCAGCCAGCATCGGTATCACCATGTACCCCACTGATGCCACCGAGATCGAAGACTTGTTCAAAAATGCCGACCAGGCCTTGTATGTTGCCAAAGGTGCAGGGCGCAACCGCTTCAGCTTTTTTACCCCGGCGCTGCAAGAAGCGGCCCTGACCCGCGTCCGCCTGGCCAACGACCTGCGCACGGCCGTGGTGGAGCACCAGTTCCATATCGTCTACCAGCCAATTGTTGAACTGGCGACGGGCACCATTCGCAAGGCCGAGGCGCTGTTGCGCTGGAGCCACCCCACGCGTGGTTCGGTCAGCCCGGCGGCCTTCATTCCGATTGCCGAGTCCAGCGGTTTGATCGTGGAGATCGGTTCGTGGGTCTTCCGGCAGGCGGCGCAGCAGGTGCAGGCATGGCGCCAGACGTTGGCAGCCGACTTCCAGATCAGTGTCAACAAATCGCCGGTGCAGTTTCACCACACCGGTGCGAAAGGGACCAACTGGGCTGAATACCTCAGCGCTCGGGGCTTGCCGGGCGACAGCATTGTGGTGGAGATCACCGAAGGTCTATTACTGGACACCAGTGCCAATGTGGCCGACACGTTGCTGGCGCTGCGCACGGCGGGTATAGGTGTGTCGCTGGATGACTTTGGTACCGGATATTCGTCGCTGTCCTATTTGCAGAAATTCGAAATTGATTTTGTGAAGATCGACCAATCCTTCGTGCGCCACCTGGTTCCCGACTCTACCGATCTGGCGCTGTGCAAGGCCATCATCGCCATGGCCCATGCACTGGGCATGCTGGTCATTGCTGAGGGCGTGGAAACCCAGCAGCAGCGCGATCTGCTGGCCGCAGCCGGGTGTGACTTTGCGCAGGGATTTTTGTTTGCCAAGCCGATGCCAGCGGTGGAATTTGAGACTTTTATGCGGGACTACGGCTAGGTGTTCAACGACCGATACAACTATTTGCCACCGGCGTTGGCGTACCCGAAGATGCGCTCTGGCGGCATGCGTGCCACAAGGGATTTGTCGGCGATGTTGCCAACGATTGCAAAGGTGGCTTCCGAGGTGTCACGCTGCGTGGTTTTGACGGTCGGTTTGCCGTTGGAGTCGGTGATGGTCGCGACGATCGGACATTTCGCACTGGCCCCGCGGCGCATCACCACACCGATCTCTCCGCAGGCCAGTTTGACCAGATCGCCAGGTGGGTAAATGCCAAATACCTTGATCAGGGCTCCTGACAGCGGCCCGCCGTGGTCTTCGGTCAGCAACTGACGCGCAGCTTCTTTCACGGTTAAGGCTGGCCGCAACAGCCGTGGACTGATTTTGGCTACGAACACATCGGCCACCCGCAAGGCGATGGCGATGTCTGATTGGACTGCCAAGCACTGTGGGTAGCCAGACGCGTCGGATCGCTCATGGTGCTGGTGCACGGCCAACAACCAATCGGGGTCGGTGACCTCGGAGGCGACTAGCCAATCGACGGCTTCCTTGGGGTGTTTGCGAATCATCGCTCGTTGGCTGTCCAGTACAGGGTCCTCCTGGTCGGCCATTTTTCCTTGCAGGGCCAAAATGGACATGTTCATCGTCAGGGCCGCTTTGAACAGGCTCATCGTTCGGGCTTGTGTCCACCGTAAATGCCGGGCAATGAGCAGGCACAGGGTGGCAGTGTAGATGCAGTGGTTGTAGCCGTAGTAAAACGCGACCGCCTTGTCCTGGCGTACGGTGCGGTACAGCGCAATGTCCACGTCTTTGTCGATCAAAGCGATCAGTGACTGCGCGAAGTCGTTGACTCTCCCGTGCAGGTTTGGCATATGCGGCGCCTTGGCCAATAGCGCGAACATATCGATAGTGGTTTGTTCCCAAAGTCCAAACAGACTCGTGGCCATGGTGACCGCAGATCCGCTGGAGATGGCAACATGCAGACCAGTTGCCTTGATTTCTTCGACGTCTACAAACGCGCCGCGCTGCAGTAATGCATCGACTTGGTGGGCGCTTTCGACCACGTGCCCTCGAGCGAGCAAGAGGTTGCAATCTGCATCCCGCACGTTCCAAGGCAAAGCTACTCCCAATTGCACTTTAGAACGCGGTAACGGCAGCAGATTCACATCAGGCCCTTTCCAACAGGCTGAAGCAATCAGGATGGTTGGCGCGGTGTCTGCCACCTGACCAAGCCCACTGCGCTTCAACGAAGACCGACTTCTCCTATCGATTTAGTTCTACGCTTCAAAGTGGTGCGTGTCAATAGTAATAGGCGCTCGCCGCGCGTGCGGGCGTGCGCTGCCTCACCTCGGGTCGATCGGGCGATGAAGTCGCAATAGCGCCGCATCCAGCACTTCCACCCAATGCTTGACCGGCGTAGCCGTACCGCTTTGCAAATGTGTGATGCAACCAATGTTGGCCGACACGATAACGTCGCTTTGCAGCTCACCCAAATGACCTAGTTTGCGGTCACGCAGTTGGTAAGACAGCTCGGGGTTAAGCACACTGTAGGTGCCTGCCGAACCGCAGCACAAGTGGGCTTCGTTGGTAGCAGTGCGAATAGTAAAGCCCAGTGCGCCCATGTGCTGCTCGATGCCGCCCTTGAGTTTTTGACCGTGCTGTAGCGTGCACGGCGGGTGCAGCGCCAGGTTGGGCGCATGGGCTCGGATCTGCTGCACCAGATCAGGCCGAGTGACGCACAAGGCTTCGACGATGGTCGGCAGCAACTCGCTGAGGTCACGCGTCAGCGCGCTGATGCGTTCTGCCTTGGCAGCATAGGCCGGGTCGTCTTGCAGGATGTGGCCGTATTCCTTGACCGTGACGCCGCAGCCCGAGGCATTCATGATGATGGCCTCCACGCCATCCGCGTCGCCCTGCACATACGGCCACCAGGCATCGATGTTGGCGCGCATCTCTGCCTTGCCGCCGTCCTGGTCGTTGAGGTGGAACTTGACGGCACCGCAGCAGCCCGCCTTGGGCGCAACCAGCGTTTGTATGCCTGCAGTATCCAGCACGCGGGCCGTAGCGCTGTTGATGTTGGGCGCCATGGATGGTTGCACACATCCGGCCAGTACCAACACCTTGCGGGCGTGGATGCGGGTGGGCCAGTCGCCGGCACTCTGCTTGGGCGGCACCTTGGCCTGCAGGCTGGCGGGTAACAGTGGGCGCACCAGTTGACCCAGCGCCATGGCCGGGCCGAATAGCGGAGAGGGAATGCCTTCTTTCAAAGCCCATCGCAGCGCGGTTTCGGTGACCGGACGCTTCACCTTGGCGTCCACCAGCTTGCGGCCAATGTCCAGCAGGTGGCCGTAGTCCACGCCGCTGGGGCAGGTGGTTTCGCAGTTGCGGCAGGTCAGGCAGCGGTCCAGGTGCAACTGCGTCTTGCGGGTGGGCTCCTGGCCTTCCAGCACCTGCTTCATCAGGTAGATGCGGCCGCGCGGGCCGTCCAGCTCATCACCCAGCAACTGGTAGGTGGGGCAGGTGGCCGTGCAGAATCCGCAATGCACGCATTTGCGCAAAATGGCTTCGGCGGCCAGGCCGTCGGGTGTGTCGGCGTATTCGGGGGCGAGCTGGGTTTGCATGGGTGGGTCTGTGGCCTTGTGTTCGGCCTTTACCAGGCGGCGAACAGGCGCTGCGGGTTGAAGATGCCCTTGGGGTCCAGGCTCAGCTTCAGGCGCTGCTGGATGGCCAGACTGGATGCTTGCGCCTGCTCTTGTATGAAGAATTGGCCTGTAGCCCTCGTGGAATGGGCCTGAGGCGCTACGAAAAGCGTAGCATGTCCGCCGTGGGTGTGTGCCACCGCTTGCAGTTGCGCGCCAGCATCCACCGGCGCCCACAGCCAGCGCAGGCCGCCATGCCACTCTACAAGCTGCGGCCAAGGCAGCTCCAGCACAGGAGCCGTCTGCGCCACGCTCAGCCGCCACAGCGCCATGCCGAGGTCTGCGGGGCGGTGGAAGAATGGCAGTTGCTGGTCGCGGCACAGCGCCCAGTCGCGCTGGGCTTGGGCGTTGTCCATGCGCTGGCCCGTATGTTCGGTGAGAATCTTCTGGCACGCGGCCTCTACCGCCGCCACGGCGCCGCGAAGGCGCACAAACAGCAGGTCTTGCCCTGTGGGGCTGGCCGCGTCGTCATGCACCCAGCAACTGGCGTTCAGCGGCAGCGGCTGGCCGCCCCAGCGGTGCAGGCAAGCCAGCGCGGCAGCCTGGTCCAGCGCAAACACCAGCGTGGCCTCGGCAGGCGCGACCGGCAAGACCTTGAGCGAGACTTGCGTGATCAGCCCCAGCGTGCCCATGCTCCCTACCATCATGCGCGACACGTCGTAGCCCGCCACGTTTTTCATGACCTGGCCACCAAACACCAACGCCTCGCCCAGGCCGTTGACCATGTGCAGGCCCAGCACGTATTCGCGCACCGCACCGGCACTGGCCCGCGCCGGGCCGCTCAGGCC
>JANXVI010000319.1 GCA_025351745.1 Rhodoferax sp. | reverse complement strand
GCCGTGATGGCCGTCAGTTCGATGCGCAATTGCATGGTGTTCCTAAACAGTTGGGGGCAGACCTGGTCCGTTGTGCGAACATTTGTCAGCCTCCCCGGGTTGCGGATAAGCAGGGGCGGAAAGTGCAGCATTGTAGGTGCGCGCTACCCATTCGGCCTTCTGCGACGGCTGGGGTAAACCCTTTATTGCTTGGGCAGCTTGCTCAGGTCGATGTCGACGTAACGCCAGAACGCGCGTGACGTCGGGTGGCGGCGGTAGCCAATCAGCCAGGGCTGCATCACGTCCGTGCGAATGCGGTGAGTGTTGAACTTGTAGGGCATATAGGCCACCAAAATCTTGACCATTTTTTGCATGATGACCAGACGCTCAGGGCCGTCGGGCATGACCGTCTGCTGGCGGTAGAGTTTGTCGTATTCGGCATTCTGAAAACCCGCCAGATTGCCCTCGAACCTCTGAGGGCTATAGCCGAAATCCAGGAAGCTGCCGCCGTCTGGCGAGGAGGCCGAATTGCCCAAACCCCACATCATGACCTTGCCGGCACGGGCCGCCTTCAGGTTTTCGGGCCACTTGGCGGTTTTGAATACGATCTGGATGCCTACCGCCGTCATGCTCTTTTTCCACACTTCGTTGAGTTCGCGGTCGGCCGCAGAGGGAGAGGTTGCATATTCCAGCACCAGTGGTTTGCCGTCGGGCATGTCGCGCCAGCCGTCGCCATCCTTGTCCACGTAGCCAAACATGTCCAATAGCGCCTTGGCGCGGGCCGGGTTGTAGTCGCTCAGCTCGGACTTGAACTTGGGATCGTAGCCCCAGGTATTGGGCGGAATGAGGCCCTGGGCCGCGATGGCCTGGTTGCGCCGGGGCAGGCGAATTTCCTCTTCCGTGTTGTAGGCCAGGGCAAGGGCACGGCGCAGCGCCACCTTGTCGGTAGAGTTGCCGCCTACTGTCGGATTTTCCATGTTGAAGTAGGAGAACGTCAACTCCGGAGCGGCATACCGCTCGATGCGTATGCCCTTCTTCACCAGATTGGGGGCCAGTTTGTTGTTAGGGATGACCTGGTTGGCAAATTGCGCGGGCAGGTACATCAAAAAGTCATGCTCGTTACCCAGGAACGAGAGCCAACGCGGCTGCACTTCGTCAATGATGGAAATCTCAACTTTGTCCACAATGGGGATGCGCTTGCCCTTCATTTGGCGGTAAATGTCCTGCGACAACGCGTCATCGGCGGCAGGCTCAGCTTCGTAGTACTCTTCGCGGAAATTGGGGTTCTTCACAAAGGTGATCTTGGAGGAGCGCGTCCACTGATCCAGCTTGAACGGGCCGGTTCCCACCGGGTGCTCCATGATCTTGTCACCATACTTTTCAACCACCTCGCGTGCCACGGCGCCTAGCGTGCTAGGTTCGGTCAACCTGTATATGAAGCGGGGCTTGGGTTCACCCAGCTTGAATTGAATGGTGTATCGGTCTATGGCGCGAAGGCCTTCCACCTCGGTGTCGTAATTGAAACTGGCGCCTGCCTTTTCTGCCGCACGGCGCAACACATCCATGCCCAACAGCTTGTCTTCTTCCAGATCGGGATAGACCTGGGCCTTGGTTTTGGGGTCGAAAACACGCTTGAAGGTGTAGACGATGTCCTGAGCGGTCAGCTCCCGTTTTTTACCGCCAAAGGCCGCGTCATCTGCAAAGTAGATACCGGGCTTGAGCTTTACCGTATAGGTTTTGAAGTCATCGGAAACGACTGGCATGCCCTGCGCAAGATTGGGCACCACCTTGGCGGGCCGCGCCAGGTAGTCGTAGCGGTACAGAGCATCAAAAATATTCTCAGTAACGGTGCGAGAGTAGTAGTCGGACAGCTGTGGCGGATCAAATCCTGTCTCTGCAATTTCAAATGCGTAGCGCAAAACCTTTTCGGCCTGAGTATTGCTTGGCGCCTCTGCACTGGCACCAAGGCCCCAGCACAACGCGACCAAAGCCACCCCAATTTTTCTTAAACCCATAGTCACCCTCATACAAACACCTATACCTAAAGCAAAACAGACAAGCATAATCCGCGCCTTGCCTGTTTGCATCAGCATTTAACCTTAGTCCCGCAAAAATATGCTTTCCTACATCCTGCGACGCATCTGGCAGATGATCCCCACCCTGTTGGGGGTGATTCTGCTGATCTTCTTTTTGTTCAAATTTTTCGGTGGCGACCCAGTCGAAGTGATGGCGGGCATGAAGGCCTCACCCGAGCGGTTGGCATCCTTGCGCGCGCAGCTCGGGCTAGACAAGTCCGTGCTGGAGCAACTTTGGGTTTTCGTACAGCAGGTCTTTACCTTCAATTGGGGCAACAGTTGGACGACAAACGAATCGATCGCCAACATTTTTGCCACCCGCCTGCCTGCGACGCTGACCATCATGGTGCCGATTTTGCTGCTGGAAGTGGCTCTGGCCATTGTGGCCGGGCTGGCAGTGGCCTACGTGCGTGGCAGCCTGACGGACCGGGCCATCATGGTGCTGACCACAGTGGCGCTGTCCATCAGCTTTCTGGTCTATATCGTGGTGGGCCAGTACCTGTTTGGTTTTGTGCTGGGTTGGTTCCCTGTGCAGGGCTGGAGCAACAGCCTGTGGAAAAATCTGGCCACGTATGCACCGCTGCCCGTGTTCTTGGCGGTGTTGGTGAGCCTGGCGCCCCAAACGCGCCTGTACCGCAGCTTCTTTCTGGATGAAATCGGGCAAGACTATGTACGCACCGCGCGCGCCAAGGGTGTCTCGGAAAACACCATTCTGTTCAAACACGTGTTGCGCAACGCGATGATTCCGATTCTGACCAATGTGGGAACTGGCTTGCCCGGTGTGTTCATCGGCTCGTTCCTGATCGAGGTGTTTTTCTCCATTCCGGGTCTGGGGCGCGAAATTCTCGTGGCGGTTAACCGCAGTGACTACCCCGTCATTCAGGCGGCAACGGTGTACCTGGCCGCATTGACGATGGTGATCAATCTGATCACTGATGTGTTGTACAAGTTTGTTGATCCAAGGGTGATATTGAAATGAGTACTGGTATTTTGCAAACATTGCCCCAATCGCCAGGTGTCTGGAAACAGGCCTGGCTGCGCCTGAAGACGGACAAGGTAGGCATGGTGTCGCTCTACGTGACGGTACTCTTCATCGCCATGGTACTTGCAGCCCAGCTGGGCCTGGTGGCCAAGGACTGGCAGAAAGAAGTGGGCGTGCCCTTTGCCGCGCCGACTCTGGTGGGCAAGATTGCCGATGGAACCCAGAACGCCATTGTGGAAACGGTTGCCGGACAGAACGTAGACATCACCGATGTAGACCCGCTGGCGCCGCGTTACAAGGAGTGGGACCAGCGCGCATCCCAGTTCAAAACCACGGTAATCGTGAAGGCCGACACATTGCCGTTTGGCGCCGACCAGCAGGGGCGCGATGTCTTTGCCAAGGTCATCAAGGGTGCGCAGGTGTCCATCACAGTCGGGCTCACCGCGGCCCTGTTTGCCACGCTGATTGGTACCGTGCTGGGTGCCATTGGTGGCTACTTTGGCGGACGCATCGGTGATTTTCTGGAGTGGGTGTACAACGTGTTCACCGCCATACCCTACATCCTGTTAGTGTTCGCGCTGGCTGCGGTGCTCAAGTCCGGGCCATTCGCCGGCACGCTGGGCAGCGGCGTGTGGACGGTGGTCATCATCTTGAGCCTGGTGGGTTGGACCGGCATTTACCGACTGGTGCGCGCTGAGTACATCAAGCATCGCTCGCGCGAGTACGTCATGGCGGCTGAAGCGATTGGCGCGTCGCATGCATCGCGCATGTTCACCCACATCCTGCCCAACATCAGCCACGTCGTGCTGGTCCAATTGAGCCTGCATGTGGTGGGCTTCATCAAGGCAGAGGTCATCTTGTCTTACCTGGGGCTGGGTGTGCCGCTGGACATGGTCAGCTGGGGCACCATGCTGGCCGAAGCACAAACCGAACTCGTGCAGGGCAAGTGGTGGCAGCTGACCACCGCCACCCTGTTCATGGCGACATTTGTCACCGCATTCGCTCTGCTGACGGATGCGCTGCGCGACGCCCTTGATCCCAAGTTGCGCTAGAGGATTTTTTGGGGATGATTTGCGGGGCTGGGCTTTGGCTTGTGTCCCCAACTGATTAGGTAAGACATGACAAATTTGATTAGCGTACAAGACCTGAAGGTCAACTTTCGACTGAGCAAGACGGCAGTCGGCCAAGCCGTCAAAGGCGTGAGTTTCGACATCCCCGTCAACAGCACCGTGGCTCTGGTGGGTGAGTCGGGCAGTGGCAAGAGCGTGAGCGCCATGAGCATCGTGCGCCTGCTGCCGGAGAACGCCATCGTCGACGCGAACAGCAAAATTCTGTACAACGGCAAAGAC
>JANXVI010000304.1 GCA_025351745.1 Rhodoferax sp. | reverse complement strand
AAGGGGCTTTGGCGACCTGGGCGGGGCCGGTGTGGCAAGCCTTTGAGATACCCAAGCACTACAAGCTCATTTGTGGTGTATCCCTGGGCTACGCGTCTGATCACACCGTGAACCACTACAACCCGGGGCGGGCGGACGTATCTGGGTTAGTGCTCAAAGAATCGCTATAACTTTCATAGCTACTCGTGCTTATTTCACGAGGGCTAGCGCCAGATTTACCTTAAAGCACTCTGCTCAAGTGCTAGCCAGGTCCCGTCGCAAGCAAACCCACATCACCCGTTTTACTTGCATGGGGCGGAGCGCGCGACGCCTCTGGTAGTTGCTAAACGATAGACAATACCGCCTGCGGTATCCTTGGGGTCGTCGTTTATTCGTGCCATTTGCCCTTCTGGCGTTTGAATCGCCACACTGAAAGTAGTCCCATGCGCCTGTCCGAATTCATATTGACGAATATGGAAGCCATCCTGCAAGAATGGGAAGACTTTGCCAAGACTATCCACGCGACCATTCACCGGATGACCGCCAAAGAGCTGCGGGACCACGCCGAAGCAATGCTGCGGGCAATGGCTGCTGACCTCAATACACACCAAAACCGCCAGGATAGCATCGACAAGTCCCAAGGACTCTCACCCGAGGTCCCCGAAGACACCGCGGCAGAGATCCACGCTGTCGAACGACTCGCGTCGGGATTCACCATCGAACAGCTGGCGTCGGAGTACCGGGCACTGCGTGCAAGCGTATTGAGACTATGGCAAGACGACATAGACAGCATCACCGCAGATGAATTCAAGGACATGCTCCGCTTCAACGAAGCCATTGACCAGTCGTTGGCTGAATCGGTCGCACGCTATTTGGAGATGCATCGGGACTCGCAAAACCTGTTCATGGCCATCCTCGGCCATGACGTCCGCTCGCCTCTGAGCGCCATCAGTGTCGGGGCACAGATCCTGTCGAGCAACAACAGCCTGACGCCCCAAGCGATCAAGACGGCATCACTCATTGTTGACAGCAGCAATCGTGCGGCAGAAATCGTGTCAGACCTTCTGGATTTTTCGACAAGCCATCTGGGTGACGGAATTCCTGTAACGACATCTCCGATGGATTTTTCGCCGGTTTGCACCACCCTTGTCGAGGAGATGCGCCTGATACATCCGGCCCGCTCCATCACATTGGACGTGTCAGGCAATATGGAGGTGGAATGGGACCGTGCGCGTATCAGCCAAGCCTTTGGCAACCTGATTGCCAATGCGATCGACCACGGCGCGGTTGCGAACCCTATTGTTATCACCGTGCGTGAGTCCAGCGATGATGAGGTTGTCTGGACGGTCCAAAACATGGGCGATGTCATTTCAAACGCCCATCAAAGAACCATATTTGATCCTGCCAAGCGCTTTGCCTTGCGCCCGGCCAGCGAGCGCAAGCTCAGTGACAAAATCAACTTGGGATTGGGTTTGTACATCACCCGTGAGATCATTGTGGCCCACGGTGGCAGGGTCGAGATCGCATCCACAGAAGAGAACGGAACGGTTTTTACCGTCCGACTGCCGCGCAAGGGACACAGCAAAAACGCCAGTACCCGGTAACAACAGGTTCACAGTCGGGCCGGATAAGTGACGCGTACACCGTGTGGCAACCACAGTTTCCGACAAATCAGGGCACGCAATGATCGGACGAGACAGGATGCGCAAACCTATCCAAACACCGCCCAGCGACGCGCTGATTCGCTCCACCATGGGCGATCCCAAGCGTCTCGATGCCTTGCGGCGCACTGCCCTGTTGGACACGCAACCGGAAGAGTGCTTCGACCGCCTGACGCGATTGGCCGCCAAGCTCACCGAGGTACCGGCAAGCTTTGTCACCCTGGTTGATCACAACCGCGATTTTTACAAAAGTACCTATGGATTCGGTGAACCGATGGCATCGGTCCGCGAGCTGAAAGAGCGCAGCTTTTGCCAATACTCCATCACCCAAGAAAGACCACTGGTGCTGAACGATGCCACACAAGAGCCTGGTTTTTGCGATGTGCCAACCGTCCACTCCATGGGCGTACGCGCGTACGTCGGTATCCCGCTGGTGACCCAGGATGGGCAGATCATTGGCAGCTTTTGCGCGGTGGATTTCAAACCCAAGCAATGGACGCAGCGTGACATCGATATTCTTTCCGATCTGGCACGCTCGACCATGCGGGAAATAGACTTGCGCCGGCTGATTCAGGAGTCGGTATCGACCAATGCGCGCTTGGTCGAGGAGATGAAAAAGGTCAACGAACTCAACTACCAGCTTGAAGTACTGACAACGACCGACGCACTCACCGGCGTCAAAAATCGCCGTGCGTTTGAGGATGGTCTGGCCCAGGAACTGGCGCTGGTAGAACGCCGCTCCACGCCGTTGAGTCTATTGGTCGTTGACGTGGACCACTTCAAAACGGTGAATGACACCCATGGGCATGCGGCCGGCGACGCCGTACTCCAAACCATCGCCGCACTACTCACCAAGGGCGCGCGGAGTATCGATACGGTGGCCCGCATTGGTGGAGAAGAGTTCGCAGTCATTCTTCCCAGCACCGATGGAGCCAGCGCACGGGTCGTGGCGCAGAGAATGCGCGAAGCGGTTGAACAAGAGCCCTGGCCTACTGCCCCTGTGACCATTAGCATCGGCGTTGCGACCTTGTTGGGCCTGGAGAAAGCCAGCAGCCTGTTCATGCGTGCCGACAACGCGATGTACCAGGCGAAGAAAACGGGTCGCAACCGCGTGGTTCAGGCTTGATCGTCCCACCTAGCCACGCTAGCGGGGCTTGCGTGGTAGTTTGGTGCCTGTGCGCGCCGCCCTGTTTTCCCGGGGCGGCAAGCCCGTATGCTGGGTCAGGATCAGGCCTTTGACTGGCTTTACGGCCTTCGCTGGCTGGGCAGCAGTCGCGGCGGTTGAATTCTTCTTGCGCGCGCTCTGGTAGCCGCCATCGCCCAGCGGCTGGAAGGTCGGAATCAGGTGGTGCTTGCCGTTGCCGACGAGGTCCGCGCGGCCCATGGCCTTCAAAGCTTCGCGCAACAGCGGCCAGTTGTTGGGATCGTGGTAGCGCAAAAAGGCCTTGTGCAGACGACGGCGTTTTTCACCGCGGACGATGTCTACGGTCTCGTCATCGCTCTCGGCTGTGCGATGGATCTTGCGCAGCGGGTTGCGACCGCTGTGGTACATGGCGGTGGCCGTGGCCATGGGGCTCGGGTAGAAGGTCTGCACCTGGTCAGCTCTGAAGCCATTTTTCTTCAGCCACACGGCCAGGTTCATCATGTCTTCATCGCTGGTGCCGGGGTGGGCGGCGATGAAGTAGGGGATCAAAAACTGTTTTTTGCCGGCCTCGGCGCTGAATTTCTCGAACAGCGTCTTGAATTTGTCGTAGGAGCCTATGCCCGGCTTCATCATCTTGGTCAGCGGCCCGCTTTCGGTGTGCTCGGGTGCGATCTTCAGGTAGCCGCCTACGTGGTGCTGTACGAGCTCTTTGACGTATTCGGGGCTCTTGACTGCCAGGTCATAGCGCAGCCCGGAGCCGATCAGGATTTTCTTGACACCGCGCAGCGCACGGGCACGGCGGTAGATCTTGATCAGCGGGCCGTGGTCGGTGGTCAGGTTTTGGCAGATGCCGGGGTAGACGCAGCTGGGCTTGCGGCAGGCGGTTTCGATCTCGGGGCTGCGGCAACCCAGCCGGTACATATTGGCCGTGGGGCCGCCCAGGTCGGAAATGGTGCCAGTAAAGCCCTTGACCTTGTCGCGGATGTCTTCCACCTCCTTGATGATGGACTCCTCCGAGCGGCTCTGAATGATGCGGCCCTCGTGCTCGGTGATCGAGCAGAAGGTGCAGCCGCCAAAGCAGCCGCGCATGATGTTGATACTGAAGCGGATCATCTCCCAGGCTGGGATCTTGGTCGCGCCGTCATGGCTGCCGTTTTCATCCGCATAGCTGGGGTGCGGGCTGCGCGCATACGGAAGATCGAACACAAAATCCATCTCGGCCGTGGTCAGCGGAATGGGCGGTGGTGTGATCCACACGTCGCGCGCCGTGACGCCTTCGCCGTGGGCCTGCACCAGCGCGCGGGCATTGCCGGGGTTGGTCTCCAAATGCAGCACGCGGTTGGCGTGGGCATAAAGGATGGGGTCGCTCTTGACCTGCTCGTAGCTGGGTAGGCGTATCACCGAGCGGTCGCGTGGAGGCACTTTGACCTTGCCCAAGCCATGCAAGGCCGGGTTGGGTACGAAGGTCAGCGGTTTGATGGTGTCGTTGACAGGAGCATTTATACCGAATTGGCCTGTAGCCCTCGCGGATTTTGCTTCACCTGCTTCGTTTTTGATAGCACCAGCTGCCGTAGCGTTTGCGGCGTCTTTCTCCGCATCCTCTTTGGCACACGTGCTGCCCTGCCCCGCCGCCTGCTCCGAGGTCGTCATGTAAGGGTTGATGTTCGAGTCGACACGGCCTGGCGTGTCGACGCTGGTGGAGGTGATCTCACTCCAGCCCTTGCCGCTTTCGTCATCCGGGCGGCGCACAAAGGCGGTGCCGCGCACGTCGGTAATTCTTTCGACCGGCTCACGTGCCGCCAGGCGGTGCGCGATTTCGACAATGGCGCGCTCGGCATTGCCATACAGCAGCAGGTCGCACTTGGCATCCACCACGATGGATCGGCGCACCTTGTCGGACCAGTAATCGTAGTGGGCAATGCGGCGCAGGCTGCCTTCGATGCCGCCCAGCACAATCGGCACGTCCTTGAAAGCCTCGCGGCAGCGCTGGCTGTAGACGATGGCGGCACGGTCGGGGCGCTTGCCACCAACATCACCCGGCGTATAGGCGTCATCACTGCGGATCTTGCGGTCTGCGGTATAGCGGTTGATCATGGAATCCATGTTGCCCGCCGTCACGCCCCAAAACAGATTCGGCTTGCCCAGCGCCTTGAAGGCCTCGGCACTGGTCCAGTCGGGCTGGGCGATGATGCCGACCCGAAAACCCTGGGCTTCGAGCATGCGGCCAATGACCGCCATGCCAAAACTGGGGTGGTCCACATAGGCGTCGCCGGTGACCAGCACGATGTCGCAACTGTCCCAACCCAGCTTGTCCATCTCGGCCCGGCTCATCGGCAAAATGGGCGCCGTGCCGAAGCGGGCCGCCCAGTACTTGCGGTAACTGGTCAGCGGCTTTGCGGCGCGCGCGAAAAAGGAGACGTCGACTGGGGCGTTCAAATGGTGCTTTCGGGGGTAAGGCTCTATTTTAAGGTTTTATGGCTTGGAACGGGCGCGTTTGGGGACTTTGGGGGCAATTTGCGAACTTCCAGTTTCCTAACATCCGGCCCCCTCGCCCCGCCGGGCGAGGGGGAGCCAATGCGGACAGCCGATTT
>JANXVI010000298.1 GCA_025351745.1 Rhodoferax sp. | reverse complement strand
ATGCTCATGGTGGCAGGCCTGACCGGCGTCGCTTTGCTGGCCCATGCCTTGCCGCTCGGCGTTCAAAACGCGCCGCATTACACACTGGGCCTGATCGCGCTGCCGGGCATGGTGGCTCTGTACCTCTGTCTAGCCGTTCTGCAACTACGGCCACGTACTTTGCTGACCTGGCGACGCTGGAGCTACGCGGGGTTTTACTTGGATGAAGCCTATACCCGGCTGGCTCTGCAACTCTGGCCCGCCCGCTGGACACCGGAGTCACTCGATAACGTTGGTCAACAATCACTTGCAGCCAAGACACCGAAATGAACCTGTAGAAGGAGAGCGTCATGATGGAAACGTTACACCACAGCCAAAGGCCGAACCACGATAGCCAAGAGGGTGTCGATATTGCAGAAGCCATCGATGCAACGCTACACCAGCAGATTGAGACTGCCTGCAACCTGGCTTGCCAAACCATTGCGCCAGCGTGGCCGCTGGACCGCGCCATCGCGGTGAACCCGCACTGGTCACGTGTTGGTATGCCGCTACGTCGGGTCGCAGCCCGAATGGCGGTGCTGGGTGGCGTCCAAGTCTTTCCCAGGCGAGACCAGCAGCGACAAGCCTGGCAGGAAGGCCGGATCAGCCCCGCCGACCTGGATCATGCCCTGCGCCAATTGTCCGACGCCCGGTCGGCTGGGTTGACGCCCGAGCAATGTGTACAAGCCATTCACGGCGAGCCTCCCGTTCAGCAACTGGCGTTACTGATCGATGTGCTCGACAACGATCAGCAACGTCATGGCCGGTTGTCCTGGAAACAGGCCGTTACCCATCAAGTAAGTCAGACCTGTGCGGCCTATTTCGATGAACACCAAGCCGATTGGCAGCCAGAGCGCGTGCAAGGCTTGTATGCGTTCTGGCGCGACACTCTACGACACGATCACGGCATTGGCCTGCTGATGGGGCTTCCCCATTTGGGCCGCGCGCTGAATGTATTGCCCGCCACAAGGCAAGATGCCGAGCACTGGGTGCTCAAGCGCTTGGGGCTGCCTCAGGTGGTTTGGGCCGACTACCTGGAATCGGTACTGCTGACGGTCAACGGCTGGGCCTCTTGGTGTGCCTACTTGGGTTGGCAGGCTCAACTGGAAGGTGGCCAGGATACGCATCTGAGAGAGCTGCTCGCTATTCGTCTGGCTTGGGGTGTACTCTTGCTAGAGTGCAAAGATGACGCCGAAGCCCTGCAGGCATTTACAGTTTTGCAGCAAAAATGGGGGCAAGCACCCACGCTATTGAAACAAGCCGAACAGGCGCTATTGGTCGATGAAGTGTGGCAGGTGGCGCTGGAGGCCGGCTACCAGCGGGATTTGGCGCAGCTTCTGCTTTCGGTGGGGCATGCAACGCAAGAGTCGCCTGAAGTTGAAGTGCAGGCCGCTTTTTGCATTGATGTGCGCAGCGAGCCATTGCGCCGCGCGCTTGAGGTGGTATGGCCCGCCGTCCAGACCATCGGTTTTGCTGGCTTTTTCGGGCTACCGGTGGCTTACACCCCGCTAGCGACCCATGCGAGGCGACCTCAGCTCCCGGGATTACTTGCGCCCACTGCAGAGGTCACCGATTGCTTGATACCCGCGCACGGGGTCGATAGTGTGTCTGGCGCAGCATTCCAGGCTGCGGCCAGCCAGTCCCGCTTGGCGCGTTTTGCTCTCATCAACCAATGGGCTGCCACCGGCCGTTGGCCCAGTGCGGCGTTTTCATTTGTCGAGTCGGCAGGATTTGGATATATCGGCAAACTCGGGCGATGGTTACTACCTGGCAAACAGCCTAGGCAGCGCGATGATCTGGAGGGCCTCGCCGCACGCTATCGCCCCCTCTGTCGGCCACAGATCGTTGGCCTGAGTCTTGATGCCAAGGTGTCCCTGGCGAGCGGCGTGCTGCATGCCATGGGTCTGGACAAGAGCTTGGCGCCTTTGGTATTGTTGGTCGGGCATGGCAGCCAATCAGCCAATAACGCCCACGCGGCCGCACTGGACTGCGGTGCCTGTTGTGGCCAAACCGGGGAGGTGAATGCCCGCAGCCTGGCACAGTTGCTCAATGCGCCAGCAGTACGCTCCGGGCTGCACGCTCAGGGGATTGCCATTCCCCGGGAAACCTGGTTTTTAGCCGCCCTGCACAATACAACCACCGATGAAATCGAAGGCTTCGATCTCGACTTGCTGCCTCCTGCTGCGCACGCTCGCTGGAGCCGTTTGCACAATGTATTTGCTCACGCCTGCGACCAGGTGCGCCGCGCAAGGGCGCCTCTTCTCAATCTGAACCCCGGTGCTCCTTACAACGACATGCTGGATCAACTTCGCCGTCGAGCCAACGATGGGGCGCAGACACGTCCCGAGTGGGGTCTGGTGGGCAACGCAGCCTTCCTGATTGCACCTCGTCAACGAAGTCGTGGAGCTGCGCTGACGGGGCGTTGCTTTCTGCATGACTATGATGCCACCCAGGATTCGGACGGGAGCTTACTCGAACTGTTGATGACCGCGCC
>JANXVI010000086.1 GCA_025351745.1 Rhodoferax sp. | reverse complement strand
ATGCTGCCGGGCCTGGCAACCCCGGGGTTTGGGAGCTCGGCAGCCATGTTGGGCGCGGGGGTGGCCTGGGGCGCCTATTCGCTGCGCGGCAGGCGCAAACAAACCCACGGCAGCGCCAACAACCCTACGGCGGTGACGGCGGGCAACTTTGCACGCACCGTCCCCATGGCGCTGGTGCTCAGTGCGGTGGCGCTACCGCAAGCGCACTTGAGCAGCAGCGGTGTGCTGTACGCAGTGGCCTCTGGCGCGCTGACATCGGGTGTGGGCTACGCCGTGTGGTACCGCGTGTTGCCCACACTGCAGGCCACGCACGCGGCCACGGTGCAGCTCAGCGTGCCGGTCATCGCGGCATTGGGTGGCATCGTGTTGTTGGGCGAAGCCGCCACGTGGCCGATGGCGCTGTCGGCATGCGCCATCATGGGCGGCATTGGGCTGGTGATTTGGAACAAGGCTTGACCGCGGAGCTCCGAACTTTGCTCTGCCAGCAGCTCCCGAATGACGGACGCCTGTGCGTTGTCGGCATCGATCAAGACGGCTAGCTTCTGGTTAGTGTTGGTGGCCATGGCGGACTCCCTTTCTTTTCGCCATGGAACAAGGTTTTGATTGCTACGCTTTTAGTAGCTACTCACGCTTATTCCAAGAGGGCTAGAGGCCGATTTGACGCATACGGAGTAGCAAACCGCAACCCAAGCGCGAAGCTGGCCGAAGCGTTCTTGCGCCAATGGCTTCATCTTTTTGCGTAAACCGCGGAAAAATCTTCACCTGCGTTCAGTTGGGCAACCAACTGGAGCAAACCCGCAGTGCCCAGCTGCGCAAACCAGGGTCGCACTTCATGGCCGGCCGCTGCGTACAGCGCGTAAATTTCTGGCTCGCCACGCGCGCGGCGCTCGGCATTCTTGCCATCCTGAAAGCGGTCACCCGCCGCCAGCCACTGGGCCAGCGTCTTGTAGGTAAGCAATTCATCACGGCCAGGTTTGGCAATACCGCGGGCATCCAGATACTGCCAATGCTGCTCGGAATGCTCAGGCGCCTCGCTCACCACCACCGCCACACCCTCATCAAACCACTGCGGCATCCCCCGCCAAGCCGAAAGGCCCAGGCGCTTGCTGAGTTCTGCATGCGACCATTCGTGCGCAATGAAATGCCAGTTCATGCCCCGCTTGGAAAGCAGAATGCGGTTGCCATAGACCTTGGCAAAGGTACCCTGGCCGCCAAATCGGTAGAGGCATTCCTCACTGAGGCAGGCGTGAACGACGGGGCGCGACAACACCTCACCAAAAGCTGCCTGCATGGCCCCCTCGGCGCGGCGCATAGCGTCTTGCAGTGACGCCTGGGTGGGCGCGTCGGCACCTGCCTCGACGTACAGGTTTTCCGACACGCGGACCAGGCCAAACGCCTCAGGAGCCCACAACTTCCCGCCGCGCAGGTTAGTGCAACCGCCCAGAGTCAATGCCAACACGGCTGCGAGTAACCACGGGCGCGTGAACCGACCAACGAATGGTGTTTCTATCATCTGCATGTACATCATTGTGTTGGAGACTCTGACAGCAGTGCGCGTAACGACTACCACCGCACTTCAACAAAGCGGACCTTCTCCACGCCGGATGCGTTGTACGGGGCCAGGTCTGTCTGGGCATAGTCCGCACGCGCCGACACGTTGTGCAGGCTGAAACGTTCCATGTCGTGCGGAGCCAGAAAATACGTGTCGCACACGTTGTACGGTGCAAGTTTCCCAAACCAGGTGACGAAGGGGTCTACGCCAATGGTTTTGTAAAACTCGGCCTCGTGCGCGGCCAGCGTTGTCACCTCTTCCAGCAAAGTGCCGGTGAGAGGCGCTTTGCCGGTGCGGTGCAGGTAGAGCAAATGCTCCATGTTGCCATGCCAGCCCACAAGGTGCTGCTCAACAGCACGGACGAATTCGTCCGCAGTGCTGGCATAAATCAAACCCTGGAAAACAACGGTCTTGCCGGAGACCAACACCGGCGGAAATTTTTGGGTTGCGCAGCCCGTGAGGAATAGGCCGAGTAAGGCAATGGCTACAGTCTTCAATTTGGCATCATTTCTATAAGGGTTAGCCCCATCATAGTGTGACGGCAACGCAGCGGCGCAAAAGGCAGACCGCACAAATCGTATCGTTCCGTATAGTGAGTGCAAGTTGCTACTGCAAATCCCACTTGCCCGCCCAGCCCGGTGAATTGGCATCGGTGCTATGGTTCGCTCCTATCTCAATTACCGGACATCTAGCAATGCTTTTTAATCCCCTGCAAGTCGGCGCACTCACCATCCCCAACCGCATCCTGCTCGCACCGCTCACGCGCACCCGCGCCGGTGTGGAGCACCTGCCCAATGACCTGATGGCCGAGTATTACAGCCAGCGCGCCACCGGCGGCCTGCTGATTACCGAGTGCACCATGGTGATGCCCAACACGTCGGCCTTTGTGGCCGAGCCTGGCATTTACTCCGCAGAGCAGATTGAAGGCTGGAAGAAGACCACCACCGCCGTGCACGCCAAGGGCGGGCGCATCTTCTTGCAGATCTGGCACGGCGGGCGCGCGGCGCACCCCAACATGAATGGCGGCCAGGCCAGCGTGTCGTCTACAGCGGTGCCGATTGAAGGCGAAGTCAACACCGCCAAGGGTAAGGTGCCCAATGCGCCAGCCCATGCGCTAACCGAAGCCGAGATTCCCGCCATCGTGGCCGCCTACGCCCAGGGTGCCAAAAACGCGATCGAGGCCGGTTTTGACGGTGTAGAAGTGCACGGTGCCAATGGCTACTTGATCGACCAGTTCTTGCGCGATGGCGCTAACCAGCGCACCGATGGCTACGGCGGGTCCATGGAAAAGCGCGCTCGCTTCCTGTTTGAAGTGCTGACCGCTGTGACCACCGCCATTGGCGCAGACCGCGTGGGCCTGCGCCTGTCGCCGCTGAACAGCTACAACAGCATGATCGACAGCGACCCGGTCGCGTTGATCGGCTTCCTGGCTGACAAGCTCAACGCCTACAAGCTGGCCTACCTGCATGTGATGCGCGCCGATTTCTTTGGCAAGCAAAAGGCCGATGTCATGACGGTAGCCCGCGAAAATTACAAAGGCGTGCTGGTCGGCAATATGGGCTACACACCCGCAGAGGCCGAGCAAGCCGTTACAGACGGCAAGTTGGATGCCGTCGCCTTTGGCACCGCGTTCCTGGCCAACCCGGATTTGCCCGCACGCATCAAGGCCGGAGCCGCGCTGAACGCACCCGACGCCAGCACGTTCTATACCCCGGGTGCCAAGGGGTATACCGACTACCCTCCGCTGTAAAGCTCGAAGGCGGTCGGCAAGACCGCTGCGACACGCTGAGTGCTAGCTGCGCCCACCTGTAAGATGACTGCCTTTGTCGTCTAGGGTGGGCTAACCGCATGAACAAGTCAAACCACACAAAACCCTTCGTCATCGGCGTAGCCGGCGGCAGCGGGAGCGGCAAATCCACCGTCACGCGGGAAGTACTCAAATCCATCGGCCCTAACATGGCCGCGGTGGTGATGCAGGACGACTACTACCTCGACCAATCCCACCTGTCGCCGCCCGACCGGCGCAAGACCAACTACGACCATCCCGCCGCGTTTGACTGGGCGCTGATGGTGCAGCACGTGCAGGCGCTGTGCCATGGCGAGGCGATTGAGATGCCGGTGTACGACTTTGCGGCCGACAACCGCTCCAGCAATACCATCACCGTCAAGCACTCGCCGGTGATCGTGATCGAGGGGTTATTCGCGCTGTACGACGCAGACTTACGCGCCATGATGTCGCTCAAAATCTTTGTGGACACTGCGGCCGATGTGCGCTTCATCCGCCGCTTGCAGCGCGACATGGCCGAGCGCGGGCGCAGTGCCCAGAGCGTCATCAACCAGTACCTGGAAACCGTGCGCCCCATGCACAAGCAGTTCATAGAACCCACCAAGCGCCGCGCCGACGTGATCTTGCCGCACGGTGCCAACGGGCCGGCAGTGGACATCATCACCACCAAGGTGGTCTCGCTGATCTGCGATCTGGACCGTGCCTGACAACGCAGCCAAGAAACCCGCGCCGCGCCGCAAGCGCCGGCACCACCACCATGTCTACGTGGTCGAACTCTCCAAAGACGTGCTGCTGGAGCCGCGCTTTCGCAAGAACAACCCCGACTATATCGACGGCAAGCCCTGCGTGTATGTGGGCATGACGGGCCTGGACCCGGACGTGCGCTTTGACAAGCACAAGGCC
>JANXVI010000257.1 GCA_025351745.1 Rhodoferax sp. | reverse complement strand
CTTTCAGCGGGCGCATTTTGAGAAAGACAACGATGCCCGCACCGGCAGCAAGGGTGATTACATTTTTCGCGAGTCGGACGAGGGGGGCACCGAAATCGTCTCCATCATGTTTGAGATGAAGAACGAGAGCGATGAGACGGCCACCAAGAAAAGAAACGAAGATTTTCTTAAAGAGCTGGACAAAGACCGCACAGAGAAGGCGTGCGAATACGCGGTGCTGGTGTCCTTACTAGAACCTGAGAGCGAGTTGTACAACAGCGGCATCGTCGATGTCTCGCACCGCTATCCGAAGATGGATGTGGTGCGGCCGCAGTTCTTTGTGCCGCTGATCACGCTCTTGCGCAATGCCGCTTTGAACGCGATGAAGTACAAGTCCGAGCTGGCGCTGGTGCGCTCGCAGAACGTGGACATCACGAAGTTCGAAACCCAGCTCGACGAATTCAAGACGGCGTTTGGGCGCAATTGGCGCTTGGCCTCCGAAGGCTTTGAAGAAGCCATCAAGCGCATCGACGAAGCCATCAAAGACCTGGAAAAAACGAAGGAAGCGCTGCACAAGTCAGCGAACAATTTGCGCCTGGCCAACGACAAGGCCGACGATCTGACGATCAAGAAGCTGACACGCGGCAACCCCACGATGGCGGAAAAGTTTGCCGAGCTGCCGGGGACCTCGACCTCAGCTGAGACTGAGTAGAGGCCGCTGGGATTCCAGTTGGTCGAAATACTGTTGGCGCTCGGGCTTATTCACCGCACTGATGCGCGGCATTTTTCTAAATTCGCCTCACTTTTTGAGCCCCATGGTTCCACCCGCGGTCAAGGACTCTCCCCCCGCCCCAACTTCGCCAACAACTCCGCCATCCGCTTCTCCCGCGTTTCCGGCCGCTTGGCGCTTTGCAGCCGGTGGTAAATGGTGAACTGGCCCGCGCGTTTGAGCGTGGCGTAAAAAGCCTCGGCAGCGGGGTCTTGTCGCAGCGCGGCCAAAAAGTCTTCGGGCATCACCATGGTGGCGCTGCCGGCATAGGCGGTGGCCCAGCGCCCGTCGCTGCGGGCAGCCTCCACCTGCGCCAGGCCGGCGGATTGCATATGCCCTTGCGCTATCAGCCCCTCGGCATGCTGCACGTTTTTCTGCGACCAGTTGGAGCGCGCGCGGCGTGGCGTCAGGCGTTGCAGAAACGAGGTTTCGTCCAGGGCGTTGCGCACCCCGTCGATCCAGCCCCATGCTATTGCGGCCACCACGCAATCGTCCCAAGTGACGGAGGGCTGGCCGGTGGACTTTTTGAAGATGCGCACCCACAGCTCAGACTCGCTGGCGTGGTTGGCCTGCAGCCAGGCGTGGAGTTGCTCAGGTGTCTCAAATGCGTGATGTGGTGACTTGCTCATGAATTGATAGCTGCTCGCGCATATTTGACGATGGCTACAGCCCGTTTTCACTATCAATGCCCGCCCATTCGGCGAGTTTCGCCTGCAGCTCTTCTTTGCTGGGCAAATAGAGTTGGTATTCCCGCGCATGGATGTTCGCGTCTTTGGGTAGGGTGATTTCTACCAGCGCCTCATGCTTCTTCTTGCACAACACGATGCCAACGGTGGCCGCTTCGGCATCGGTTTTGACGTGGCGGTCGAAGTAGTTGACGTACATCTGCATCTGGCCCAAATCTTGGTGGGTGGCGAATAGGCCAGACACTGTCTGACCAATTCTTTGGGCGTGCAGTGCATAAAACTGGCGCATGAGTTTGAGGTTGGTGGCTGAGAAGCCGCTGCCAAATTCGGCAGTCAGGCGTTCAGCCAAGCGCTTGAGCATTTGCGTACCGTACTCCGCCCGACCCTCGCCTTGCTGTTCAAACTCAACAATGTGGCGACCAATCTCAAAGTTGGTGCGCACTTGCACCAGATCGACGTAAGCGTCCAGCCGTGGCATATTGATTTGCCGCGGTGGTTTGCCGACTATCGTGTGCATGATGAACATGATGGCGGCGATCTACTGCGTGGTGGCTGGGCAATGGGCCTGTTGGATTGCCGTGGTTTTGTGCCTGATGCA
>JANXVI010000223.1 GCA_025351745.1 Rhodoferax sp. | reverse complement strand
TTTGCGTTGTTGGACGGCGCGTCTGTGGCCGATGCCAGCTTGGCCCCAGGGCAGCGGCCCCATGTGGTGGCCCGCCGCGATGCAGGCGGCATCGCCACCGCGTTGCGCCCCGACTTGGGCGCCCCACTGGCCAGTGACGAGTTGCGCGTCGAACTTTCCCCCAAGAATGGGGGGTGGGTGCTGGTCACCGATGCCTGGTTCTTCAAGGAGGGGGAGGCGCAGCGCTGGGCTCAGGCCAAGTACGGTGAGTTCCGCGTGGGCTCCGATGGTCGGGCCTTGTTGGTCGGTTTGCGCGGGGCGGATCTGGGCGCGTTGTGAGCCTTAGCGCGGCCTGCACCGTGGCCGTATTCATTGTTCTGAATCGGGTGAGGGTGTTGACGGCGGCATGCATTCACCGTCACACGGTGCAAACTGCAGGCGCACCCCGGTATAGGCTACCGCCCCGGACGCTTGGCCATCGGCCTCCCACGCACCCCTGAACATCGTTTGCGTATCGCGCGTGAGTGTGGCGCTGTAGTAGGGGGCGTTCTGTAGATTGCGGGCGTCGGCGCTGTTCAGGGTGCTGCCATAGCCCACCAGCGCACCCGACCGGCCCATCGCCGTAGCCAGTTTCAAAAAGTGGGACGCACCCGAATCCAGCAGGCGGTCTTGCGTCACGGTGGTGGGCTCGGGCCCCACGGCCAAAAGTGGCACGCTGTCCGATAGCGTGATCTGCAAATCGCCAGCCGTGTTGATCGTGGCCGTGTCACCGGGGAGCAGGTAATGGGCGCGCACGCCATCAATGCTGAAATTCTGTCGCGCTGCTGATTTGGCATGGGCAGCACGCACATCGGCAATGAACACGCCACCGGCACCCAGCACCGAGAAATGGCTGGTGCCTGCGGCATCGGGTTGGCTGACCACCAGAGCCGTGTTTTCATCGACTCCAAAGCCGTAGTCCATGGCACTGTCAAACGTCGCACGCACCAGGCGGCCCTCTCTCGCGCGACGTGAGAAGTGAGAATCCAGCACTCCAAAGCGAAACACACCCAAGCCACCCAGCGGGTAAATCACCGGGACGTTGCTGGCAGGGGTGTTTTGCTCGGACGGTCCCAGTTGGGCCGTATCACCGTTGGCCCCAAGCCCTTTCGCAAAGCCGAAGCGCAATGCATCATAAGAGCTACCCCCGCTCACCATCGGCACAGGTTTGCCGCGCCACAGTCCGCCACCCTGGATATGGTCGCCAGCGCTGGTTCCTGCCACCACCAACTGTCCCTGTGCGTGGCGGCGTTGCAGTATGGCGAGCTGCGCGCTCGACAGGCTGTAATTGCCCTCGCCATCTTTGCTAACCAGGCTCTCCAGATGGCGCGCCTGGTTACCGCCTGAAAAATAGATGCCGTTGAGCCGGTCCAAGGTGGCGTCCAGCGCCCGTCCGTGGTCGGCACAAAAGGCCTGCTGCTGAGCGGCCAGATCGGGGAAGATCAGGTCGGCATGGTAGACCCCGCGATCGCGCTTGCTGTTGGTGTAGCTGTCATAGTAGAAACGCAGGTTGGCGCAGTCATTTGCGTCAAGCGCCTGGCGAAAACCTCCCTCCAGCGGCAAGTACACGACGTCTGCGCCTGCCGAACGCAACATGAACACATTGATGTCACGATCTACAAATGGATGGGGCCCAGCGGACGCTGTCACCACGCCAATCACTGGTGTGCGCCCCCTGTTGGCCACCCGAGCGGCGGCAACAAAAGCGTTGGTGATCGCCACTGTGGATGCGTTGGAGGAAAAGGCAGTAGACCGGGCCTGCCATATGCGCCGGTAGTTGGACAGCGGGTCCACAAAGGCGGAGCGCAGCATGGCACCTTCAGCCGTGTTCAGGCGCGCGGGGCTGTCAGCCGCGGTCTGCGGCAACAGACCGTCGAAGGTATCCCATGCCAGATGCTGTTGCGGGCCGGCGTCTAGCAGTGTGCGCGTGAGGTGCGCCTTCAAAATGGACTTGCGGCCTGCGTTGAACAGTCGTTCTGGCACTTTGTGCAGTGCGTCGATATGGGCTTGCGTCAGGCTGTAGGTGAAGGCCGGCGTCGCGTAGTCAAAGTCAAAGCTGATGTCGTCGCGGGTGAGGCCCCTGAAGGCCGGGTCTTGGGCAAGGATCGTGTCCCAGTCGGCCAAGCAGCCCCGGCCTTGCCCACCGCCGGTATAGCTGGAGCATCGCTGCTCCGCGCCACCGATGATGACGTTGGCAATGGGGGGTGTCGTGGCGGGCTGGGTGGCGGCTCGCGCAGCGGTTCCCCTGGACCAACACAGCAGCCCCCACAGCATCAACATACAGACAAACCCGGGCACGAGGTTGCGCTTCATAGGGCCAACTTTCCCACAAGTCTGATGGTGACAGTAGCACAGCCAACGACATAACTGTGTGGGCTGGCGCACGCTAAACTGCTCCCATGCAACTTGCCGCCAACCAACTCAGCAATCACCTGCAGCGCGGGCTCAAAAGTCTCTATACGTTGCATGGAGACGAGCCGCTGCTGCAACAAGAAGCGCTGGACGTCATCCGCGCGGTGGCCCGCCAGCAAGGCTTTACCGAGCGCACATCGCACACCGTGGCCGGCGCTCACTTTGACTGGAGCGAAGTGCTGGCGGCGGGCGGCTCCCTGAGCCTGTTTGCCGACAAACAAATTGTCGAAATTCGCATCCCTTCGGGCAAACCGGGCAAGGACGGCAGCGCCGCCTTGCAGCAGTTGGCAGAGATTTCGCGGGATAATGATTCCACGCTGACGATCGTCATGCTGCCCAAGCTGGACAAGATGACCAAGTCCGGCGCTTGGTTCGCCGCGCTGGAAAGCTATGGCGTCACGCTGCAGGTCGAGCCGGTCGAGCGCGCCGCGTTGCCGCAGTGGATTGCCCAACGGCTGTCCACGCAAGGCCAACGCGTGGCGGCGGGTGAAGAAGGTCAGCGCACCCTGCAGTTTTTTGCCGATCGGGTGGAAGGCAACTTGCTGGCCGCGCACCAGGAGATACAAAAGCTGGGTCTGTTGTTTCCCGCCGATGGTCCGACGGGCGGCGTGCTCCGTTTTGACCAGGTCGAAAGCGCCGTCATGAATGTGGCGCGCTACGACGTATTCAAGCTCAGCGAGGCCGTGCTCGGCGGTCAGTCGCTGCGGGTCCAGCGCATGCTCGATGGCCTGCAAGCCGAGGGCGAGGCCGAGGTGTTGGTGCACTACACGCTAAGCGAAGACATACGCGCGCTCAAGCGGGTCAAAGACGCTATGGGCCAAGGCCGCCCGTTACCAATGGCGCTTCGTGAGCAACGCGTATGGGGCACCAAGGAACGTCTGTTTGAGCGGGTGCTGCCACGACTCAGCGATGCGGCCCTGTCGCAACTGCTGCAGAGCGCTCATGTAGTCGATGGCATTGTCAAAGGCCTGAAGCAGCCCAACTGGCCTGCGTCGGGCTGGCAGGCGCTACACCGGCTGGCCTTGCAACTGTGCGGACTGTGTGCGGCGCCAGCGGCGCGGCCACGTGGCTAGACAATGAGGTTTAAGGCGAAGGTGTGGATCTGGCGGTGTGACGTCGCTGGGCTATCGGGCTAGGCAACGCAAAGCAGATCGCTGCATTGCTATCGCAGGAGGCGCATTGGCAATCCAATCGCAACAACAACCGCTGCCGATCCAGCTGCCGTCACCAGGTGATGGCTTGAACAATCCCGCACCAAGGTCCTTGCCGGGTTTTCCCTTTCTGAATCTTTCGTGTCGTCGTTGTCTTACCTTGTTGTGCTGCAGTACTGCTGCCGGTTCGACTACTAGTACGTCAACACGCAAGTTTGGAAACATAGTGTCGTCCCAGCTTTAAATCAGCCTCCTGTCGTGTGAAGTTCCACTCGATGGTTCGCTTCTCCTCATTGCGGGCTTGTTGCAATGCATCGACTTCGGATTGCAAAACCTCTCGACTGGCAATGCGCCGATCCAGGCACTGTCGGCTGAGAATGCCGATCTCGATCTCAGCCATGTTCAGCCAGCTCGCGTGCTTCGGGGTATAGTGAAATTGCACGCGACGCAGGAGTTTGGCGGCCGCACGACTGCCCAGTCCATCATCGAAGCACTTTCTGAAGTGCGTGTTCAGGTTATCAAGAACCAAGTGAATTCGCCGTGCCTTGGCATATGTACCAGTAAGCAACTCGTCGATGAAGGCGACAAAGTCAATCTTGCCGCGCCGCTCGGTAACCGAGACGATTCGCTGTCCCGCTTTGGGTTCGACGGCCACGAACAGATTGGTGGTGCCGTTGCGCACGTACTCGTAGTCCTGCTTGCTTGGGTTGTACGGTGTCATGGGCAAAGGCTCGCGACTGTGGCAGATAAGTTGCAGGCTCTTCTCGTCAATGCAAATGACGGGCTCGACCTTGGATATAGGGCGTGCATACAGTTCGAGCAGGTCGTACATGCGAGTACGGTATTCCTCGCTCAATTCCCCAATGCACCACATCACCCGGCGCCAGGGCTTGAGATCGTTTTTTTGAGCATGCGCCGCACGGTTTCTCGACTTACGGATTCCATGCCAGGTTCTTGGCGAGCCGCTCGTTCGAGCTCGACCATGGTCCATCGCTGGCGTCCTTTGGGTGGGGTGGAGCAGGCCAAGGCGATCACGCGTGCCTCGGCATCGGTGTTGTACAGGCACGGGCGTCCTGAACGTTCCACATCGAATACCGCCAACTCCACACCGCCTTGCAAATATGCCGCGCGTGCGCGCCATACGGCGGTACGACCAATTCCCAACACCGCCATGATCTGGGCTTCGGGAGTGTCCCGGTCTAGGCAGGAGAGTACATGTGCACGATTGACCTCTCGCGCCTGATGCCAGCCCTTGCTTCGAATTCCTTCGATGACCGAACGATCCGCTTCGCTCAACTTCAGTTCTGTCTGACGCATGACCAATCTCCTGTATGCCGGCTGGCGATAGATGGAGTTTAGTCATGTTTCGTTATTTACATGTCAATGTACTAGTCACATCAAGAGGTTGGGTTTGTGTTGCTGCGAGGCACCCAATTCGGGAGCCTTGGCCGGATGATTACTGGGCGACAAACTCGACGCACGGAGTAACGCGATGCTGCGCAGTCACGCCCCCAAGCTCGAACGCACCCCTGGAATGTGGCTGCAGTCCATTTGGCTGTTCAAAATGGACACTGCACTCCGCCGTTTGCTGCGATGCACGCCCAAACTCGAAATAGTAAAAACTTTTATTGACGAATTGATTAATAGCGGTAGAAACCCGTATTGACGCTAAGTGCAGCCACGCCTATTCTTATTGACGGTTCATCTCATAACATTTACCGTTTGGGCTCCAGTCAGTTGCTTTGACTTGGGGTGAATTCAATTAGGAAAAACACATGCAGAAAAAATCATCTACTCCAAGCCACTTAGAGTGGCGCCCGACTGCTTTGGCCGCGATGCTGTCCATAATGCCGCTGTTGAGCGAAGCGCAGACTTCCGCAACCGAAGAAAAGACCGTTCTTGACGTTGTAACGATCAGTGCGCGAAAGCGTCCAGAGCCTGCGCAGACGGTTCCATTGGCGGTGACTGCCTTCAATGCAAACACACTGGAGCGCGGCAAGATTGCACTGGCGCAAGATCTACAGTTCTCCATACCCAATGCGGTGTTGGTTGGCAATGATCGGTTCGCCATTCGCGGCATCAGTGGCGACGGTGTCGGTCTGGGCGTCAACGGCGCTACGGTTGGATTTCTACCGCAAGATGAACTCTTCGACATGGAGCGCATAGAGGTTCTACGCGGCCCGCAAGGAACACTATTCGGTCGCAACACGACAGGTGGCGCATTGTCTATCTATACCAAGCGCGCCGGCGATAAGCTCGATGGCCGCGTGTCAGTCGAGGTGGGCAACTACAACCACCGTCGATTCGACGCCATGCTCAACATCCCGATTTCAGAGGATTTGCAAACCCGATTTTCCGGATACAGCCTCAAGAGAGACGGCTATACGTTCAATGAATATACGGGCAATTCAGTTGATGGACGGGACCAGTACAGTCTCCGGAATTCGACGCGGTTGCGGATCGGCGAAAAAGCAGAAGCCAACCTCGTCGTTGGAGCTTACAAGGAAGATAGTTCGCGGACTCGTGAGACCAAGCGCCAGTGTAAGGCCGTACCCGTTCTGGGCTGCAGTCCCTATGAGCTCGGGTTTGACTCGCCAGACTCGGCGTCAACCATCGTTCAAACACTGGCCAAGTTTTTCACGCCATTTCCTGCCGGCGCAAGCATCTACGCTGGTGCACCCAATCCCCAGGACATGCGTCGCATTTCGGCAGACTTTGACGCCACGTTCAAACTCAAACAGCAGTTTGCGACACTGGACCTCAGCTACGAACTCAGCGACGCCTTGATCGTGAGCTACGTCGGCGGGATTTCCTCTGGAGAAACCGAACAAAATACGGATTGGGACAATGCAGCACTGCCTTTCCGGTTCACCAAGCCGATCACCTACAACATGTCTCGAAACGTCGTTGTTACGACGGATCAGTTGCTAACGACGGATAGTTCTACGGGAAGCAACACGACCAAGTCGCACGAACTTCGCCTCGTCTCAAACAACAAGGGCGCCTTCAACTACACCACCGGTCTCTTTACATTTGACCAAGTCAGTGACGGTGGATTCTTCATTTGGAACCCCACGTTTGAGTACTTGGCAAAGGCGCGAGGACGCCCACCGGAAACCTGGTTTGTCAACGGAGAAACGAAGATCGCGACCACCCAAGCCAACGCATGGTTCGGAGAGGGGCAGTGGGCGATCTCGGACAGCCTGCGCACAACTCTGGGTGCCCGCTACAGTACTGAGACAAAAAATACGTTCAATCGCAACATCGTTTTGAGCGACACCAAGCCATTTGTGCAACAACCGGAAATCAGCAACCGTTGGTGGACCGGCAGGGCGGCAGTTGACTATGCTCCAACCAAGGACATGCTGCTCTACGGCACTATCGCAACTGGCTATAAAGGGGGCGGATTCAACGCTGGCAACGCTACATCACCCTCGTTTGACCCCGAGACCGTGAGGGCCTACGAGGTCGGGGTCAAAAGTGAGGCAATGGACGGCAAGCTGCGCGCAAATTTCTCAGCGTTTTACAACGACTACAAGAACATGCAGTTGGCCCAGCGCATCTCGGCTTCGTTCATCACAGCCAATGCGGATGCGCGTATTGTGGGTATAGAGGGAGAGTTCCTGTATGCGCCGAATCGCGCCTGGCTGTTTGACGCCAACCTGGGACTGTTACAGACAAAGATTGGCGACTTCTTCACGCAGGACGCTGCCAATCCTGCGCAGAGTCTGACGACCACGACGCCCGCTGTGCCCATCAATTTGGCAGGTAACAAGTTGCCCAACGCGCCCGAGGCAAAGGTCAAGCTGGGCGCTCAGTACACAACTTCCCTCTTCAATACTGGATGGAGTACCACAGCCCGTGTTGATTACGTCTGGCAGGACAACTATTTTGCGCGGGAATTCAATACGCCGACGGATCGCATCGCAGCCTGGGGCATCACCAATTTGCAGTGGCGCTTTGAGAGCCCCAACAAGAAGTTGAACGTAAGCGCGTTCGTGAAGAACGTTACAAACGAAAGCAACATCACCAGCATAACCATAGAAGACGCTCTCGTGGGAAGCTACCGCAATGTGCGTTTGCTCGACCCGCGCACCTTTGGCGTGAAGCTTGAGTACAAGATGTAGCGTGCATAGATGGCAGGTTCATTTGGGGCGAGGGAAGTGGTCGGCGTGCGTTCCGCCGACCTTGGGACGACCGCACGGCGGGCATAAGCCTGCCGTGCGGTGGAACCAGATACCCCCCAACGACATCTCTATCCGGCGTGATCACTCACTCTGCGAGTCAAAGGAGGCGAGCCAATCAGTCAAAAATTCCTAACAGCAATTGTTTTAGTGCCCCAAAAAATGGTCGTTCAACAGACCGCATTTATAGCAGGAGACATCACATGAAACGATTTACAAACGCTCGGCTCGCCCTCTTCGGCTTGGCCATTTCATTGAGCGCGTTGGCAAGCCCCGCATCGGCGCTGACCAACCCTTACGCAAAGGGAGCAGATCCGACGCTGACCAGCATACAAACCGACGGCCCATTTGCTGTGTCGACACAATCTGTCAGCGGCTGGTTCGCGGGCTTTGGTGGCGGCACGGTCTATTCCCCCAACACCCCCGGAAAATACGCGGTAGTTGCAGTCTGCCCCGGATTCCTGGCAGGCCAGTCTACCGTTCGCGACATCAGCAGGCGCCTGGCCACGCATGGGTTCGTGGTTGTCACCATCGACACCAACAGCATATTTGACTACCCACCCAGCCGCGCCAACCAGTTGATCGCCGCCTTGAACAAAGTCACCTCCCTCACGACTGGACCTGTGGCCGGGAAAATGGATACCTCGCGGTTGGCTGTAGCCGGATGGTCGATGGGTGGCGGCGGCACGATGTTGGCCACTGGCATGACCCCGGGACTCAAGGCTGGCGTTGCCTTCGCACCGTGGGCGCAAAGTAACAATGTCGGAAACTCAGCCGTCCCCGTGTCCTACCTGGGCGGTACCGCCGATACGGTAGCACCGGTTCCTGACCACGCCCAAAAGTTCTACAACGCAATGCCTGCCACAACCAAGAAGATGCTCGGCGTGATCCAAGGCGCAGACCACAACTTTCCGCAAACCGCCGACCAGCCCGCAAGTTATACCGAAATCGCCTGGATGAAGCGCTTTGTTGACAACGACGTTCGCTACAGCCAGTTTCTTAACGGAGATTGGCGATACGCGTCGTTCGCATCGAATGGTCCGTTCTAAGCGGGCTTCGGTGACACAAAGAACGACGCCATGAACACAAACGCACCACGGCAAACAGTCTCATCGGCGGGACTGTCGCGAAAAACCATGCGCAACGGCTTGGTCGCCGTACTGATCGCTGCGGGCGTCTCAGTTCTCGTGTTCTTAGGGTCTCAGTGGGCTGAACCCACGCCAAGTGGCGCGGAAGCCCAAGTGCCTCGGGCATCCGATGCAGGGGCGTCGGATCCATCCCGTCTATCGCCGTTCGGCGACATGCCGTGGTCCAATGGCCGCGTCACACCCAGTCCGGCTAGTTCCACGGGTTGGTGGCTGGGCGCGGGCGGCCCCATTCACGATGAAATAGCGTCGCCGCTGAGCACCGTGGAGGCGCCAAGTTTCTCAGCGGACCCGCGCGGCAACCTAGCACTGGACGCCCAGACACATGCCAGTATTGAGCGTCTGCTTTTGTCGGGTTCACCACAAGCCGTCCAGGCACAATTGGCCGCCGTATCGCGCGATCTACCTGGCACCGCTACCCAGGAGTTGCAAGACCTGGTTACCAGGTTTCAGAAATACACCACAGCGATGACCCAGTCCATCCCCCCTGGCAATTCCATCGCGACGGAGCAAGAGGCCTTGAAGCAACTGGAGCAGTTGCACAATCTCAGAGTTTCTTACTTTGGCGAGGACACCGCCCGTGCGCTTTATGGAGGAGAGGAAGCCATGACGCGCCACCTACTTGCCATGGCAGAAATGGAAAAGGACCCATCCCTGACCTTGCAACAGAAGGCAGAGCGTGCGCAAGAATCATTGAGCAAGCTGCCTGCACCATTGCCCCGACGTTGAATTGCGTCCGGCAGCATACGCAATGCTCAGACACTCGCCCCTCTTTCGAAGTTTGATTCCCGGCATGCATAGCCTATTCCACCACCCGCTGCAGCGCGAACACCAGGGCTGACTCCGGGTTCATGTTGGGCACCGGTAGCCCCACGTTTACCAACTCGGCGGCGCTGATGGTTACGCCGCCGCGCATGAGTGCATGCCTCCACGGAGCCGGCGAGTTTGCTCTGCAGCGCTCTTGCCCGGCCTCACCCAGCAAACTGACATGCCACCAACCGCTCTGCACGAACTGCGGCAAGCGCACGGGCGCGTGGTGTGGCGATACAGCGGGCGTACAGGTGAACATGCCCAAGACGCATTGGCAAGCGGTTTGTACCAGCCACCACACGCCATTGGCTGTCTTGCCTTGCGAAAAAGTGCCGGTATGCAGTACGCCGCGCCAGCTCTTGTAAATTGCGATCCAGCATTGCAAAGTGGCTTTGTCGGATGCGCTGATGTGGCGCAGATCGGACTCCACTCCCATGTGTCCGAAGCAGGCCACTGCACACCGAAAGCCCATGCTTTGGGTACGTCCGGTGGCGTGTGCGGGTGCGGGTCCTACATGGGAACCCAGAACTTCCAATGGGAAGGTGCGCGCCGCGCCGCCTTGGATGGCCACCCGGGACACCGCGTCGTTGTTATCGCTGGTCCAAAAGCGCTGCGTGAAGCGCAAAATCCCTAAGTCCATGCGGCCACCGCCCGAAGCGCAGCTTTCGATTTCCAGCGTCGGATGCGCTGCGCGCAGCCGCTCCAGCAGGGCATACAGTGCAACCACTTGTTGGCCATAAACAAGGCGCCCTTGGGCATTCTCGGCCTGGGCCAAGTCACGGTTCATGTCCCATTTAAGGTAGCTGATGGGGTGCGCACTCAGTAAAGCATGAAACTTATCGAACAGGTACTCGCTCACTTCGGGTCGCGCCAAATCCACCACCAGTTGTTGGCGGCCCAATTGCGGTGCGCGCCCCGGCGACTGCAGCACCCAGTCGGGATGGGCGCGAAAGAGCGCGCTATTGGCGTTGACCATTTCAGGCTCAACCCAAAGGCCGAATTCCATTTTCAACGCGCGCACATGGGCTACGAGGTTCCCCAAGCCTTCCGGGTACTTCGCAGGATCTGGCCACCAGTCGCCCAGCCCTGCCGTGTCGTCGTGACGGCCTCGAAACCAACCATCGTCTAATACAAATCGTTCAACACCGATCTCGGCTGCGCGCACGGCGAGTTCTTGCAGAACGGCTGGATTGTGATCGAAATAAATGGCCTCCCAAGTGTTCCAATGGACAGGGCGTGGTCGCATGGTCTGCCTGGGCCATTTCAAAATCGCTTGCCGTGCGAAACCATGCAAATTAGCCGTTACTCCATTCAAACCCTGGTCAGACCAACTCACGTAAAGGGTCGGTGTTCTGTAACTCTGTCCAGGCTCCAGGCGCACCTCGCCAGGCGCCAGCCATTCCCCACCGGACACTGCATAGGAGCCGTCGTCCTGGCGATTAACCTCCAAAAAATGATTGCCGCTCCACCCCAGGTGTACAGCCACCACTTCGCCGCTGTGGTCGTGCGAATGTTCAGACAGGAGGTAGCAAGTCGGTGGGGTTTCATGTGAAGTCTTGCCTCGGCGGTTCTGGCTGTGCCAACCTACAGTGCCCAGGGCCGTTCGCTGCCATTGGTGCTCTTGTGCCCACTGACCATGGAAGTAGCCCACCTCCGACAAATTCGCCGCCAAGCCCACGTGTGCGGCGGCCAAGTGGTCGAGCTGCAATACCCCCTCGCCCCCGTTAATCAGCTCAGAGTCCACGCTCAGCACGTTAGTGGCCACATGCAGGGACATCGTAACCAACAACTCCAGTTTCGCGGAGAGCTCGCGGGTGTCGTCGCGCAAGCGAATCGTCACAATCTGTTCCCAGGCGCTGTGGTGTTCCTGCCAATCCACGGTAACAAACTCTTGGACGCCATGGGTGCCATCCTGGTGCGCACGCACCGCGTTGCCAAAGTGAAACCCATTGCCCCAAGTGGGGACGAGCGGGATGCCATCGAGTCGATCCATGGTCCCCGGTGGTAAGCGCTTTTGTGACATTGCGGGCCACGCGTACAGCATGGGGGCGTCCACTAATCGTGCGCCGTAGTGGCGCCAGACGGGCGCCTGACCCACCTCCAGTTCAAGCACGACGCAACTGCGCTGACTTTTTAGGCAGATGACGTGGTGCATCAGGTGCAATTCCACCAGTTCAAGGCCTGCTTACCATCTGCCAAACGGCCATGTCTTGCGGCGCAAGTTGAACACTACCGAGTACGCAGCGTGAAGATTCCGTAGTACTTTCTTCGGGCTTGTACATCACGACCGTATTTGAGAAATTGAAGACAAACACCCATTGGCCCCAGCGGTTGACACGCAGGTCTTCGGGCATAATTTGTGGCGCAAGCCCTGCGGCTAGGGCAGCCGATTTCAACACGCGCTCCCACCCCGAGCGGTCGAGCCAGGTAGCTACATACCAAGTGCGGTTGTGGCGCGTGAAGGCGGGCATTCCGTCGTCGAACGTAGCCAACACGCTGGCACCGCTGCATACAATATCCTCGCGCCAGCGCGTGGACACGGTCTGGCCGCCACCGCCCCAATGCACCGATTCGTTCCAACCGGGCGGCAAGGACGAAACGCGCTGCACCGTCAGCCCGGCAAGTGCTGAATACGCACCTGGAGCCAACTTGTCGGGGATGCACATTGCCTCTGCTTTTGAACCAGAACGTGGCCCCAACACCACCTGTGCATCACTGGCCTGCAATTGATCACAGAGTGATTCATCCTGCCGCATATGTGCGGGCAGTACGATCAGGCGATAGTTCGGCAAATCGGCCTGACTGGACACGATGTCGACATCTAGCCCCAGGCTACGCAATGCGCTATAGACACGAAAGACGAGTTCCAACGCATTGAAGTCTGCACCTTGGGGCTGAATTTGCGCCATCCATAGGCTTGGATAGTCCATAACCAGAGCGGTCTTGGCACCCGCCCACCCTGGTTGCGCCGCAACAGACGCCGCGATAGCAGATCCCGACGGGTCCGACGTGGTCAGTTCTTGGAGAAACTGTAGTTCATCATGCACCTGCGCGGCTTCCACTCCACCACGATCGACACTTCGGTCGGGGCGCTGCAAACCCGTGTGCATTTGCTCTTGCGCAAATGGCGCTTGCCGCCAGCGGAAATAGCTAACGACTTCGGCCCCATGGGCAAAGGCTTGCCAAGTCCACAAACGTACCATGCCATCCAAGGGTGCCGGATTCCATTGCGCCCAATTCACCGGGCCCGGTTGTTGCTCCATGACCCACCAGCGTCCCCGGTTGGCACCTTGGCACATGCCCCGGTACAAGTCGTGATGGAATGCAGGAATGTCGGGGTGTCCCGTGCGCGCATAACGCACTTTTTCGTCCGTCGTCAAGAAAAAATCTTGCGTGAACCCCAAGGGATAGCTGTCCCAGGTCGCTACGTCGAGGTCTTGAGACAAATCGTGGTGGTCAAATTCGGTGAAGAATCCCATAAAGTTGTGGACCACGTCGCGTCCCGGTGAGAAGCGGCGCAATATTTCAACTTGAATGCGATTGAATGCAATCACTTCGTCTGATGCAAAGCGACGGTAGTCGAGTTGGTGGGCTGGATTGGCCTCAGTCACGGTACTTACAGGTGGGTCGATCTCTTCGAAGCTACGGTACTCTTGAGACCAAAAAACGGTGCCCCAAGCAGCGTTGACGACGTCCACAGTGCCGTAGTGCTCTTGCAACCACAGGCGAAATGCGCTGCGCGCTGCCTTGCTGTAGCTCAACACGGTGGAGTGGCAACCGTATTCATTGTCGGTCTGCCAGGCCACCACAGCTGGGTGCTGGCCGTAGCGCCAAGCCACGGCAGTCGTTATGCGCGCCGATTGCGCATGGTAGCTCGGGCTGGAGAAGCAGTAATGTCGGCGAGAACCAAATCCGCGCACGTGGCCTTGGGCATCCACCGCCAGCATTTCGGGATCGGCATCCACCACCCACTTGGGGGGGGTCGCCGTGGGCGTGCACATTACCAGCTTGAGCCCGGCTTGGTGCAATGTCTCGACGGCACGATCCAGCCAAGCCCAATCAAATATACCGGGCGTAGGTTCGATACGACTCCACGCAAATTCTCCGATGCGGACATAGGAAATGCCCATCGACGCCATGGCCTGTGCGTCGTCCTTCCACCAGTCGGGCGACCAGTGCTCTGGGTAATAACAAACACCCAGCTTCATCGTGTATGCGCCACCCACTTCGGCAGTGAGACGCTGACGAATGCCACGTTAGTGCACAGCACCTTTTGGCGCAGGATTTTGAGATAGGCGTTCATTTAGTTCTAGGACCGCTAATGCGAGGCGCCAGGGCTTGAAAGCAGATTATTATATTACTCGTCAATAGCGTTCGTAAAGCTCTTTTAGCGTGGCCGTGTCAAATCTCTGGTCTTGCGAAGGACATCTGTTGGCGGAGCGGGGGTAAATCCAATTGACCTTGTTTTCTATGTATTGTATAAACCGTCAATATGAATGTTGATCTAACAATCGGCCTGACGGCGATGGAGCTACCTTTCTATCTTCAGGCTCCCGACTTCCGAGTGCATGAGGCTGAACTGCGCCGCCTTTCGCCGGCTTGGCTGCACGGCGAGGTGTACGCGCGGGAAAGTCCCAACGGGGTCGCTTTGGTGAGCCGCTATGGCACTCGCACCTACGCCCAACTGCACGACAACGCCAACCGAATGGCCAACGCCTTGGTAAATCTGGGCTTGCGCAAGGGTGACGCGGTGGCATTGATGTGTCGCAACCGACCCGAGTTTGTCGAAGTATTGCTGGCTAGCATGCGATTGGGCTTGCGTTTGACGCCCGTCAGCACGCAGTTGACTCGCGATGAAGCTGCCTACATAGTGAGCGACTGCGACGCTAAGCACCTATTTGTGGAGGTGGGTCTACCAGGCGATTCACTTGAAGGCGTGCCCCTGACGCACATCGGATCGCTTGCTTATGAGGCGCTCCTGGCGCAGAGCCATCCCGCGAACCCACCGGATGCAGGCGGTGGCATGCTAATGCCTTACACGTCGGGGACAACCGGCAAGCCCAAGGGCGTGCGGCGTGTGATGCCTGACGTGTTTTTTCCGCAATTTGCTGGCACGCTGTCGAACTACAGGCCAACCGATGTGCAGCTGTGCGCGGGCCCTGCCTACCACGCGGCACCTTTGCTGATTGACGTTCGTTGGCCGGTGGTCTCGGGCGTTCCGATTGTCATGCTCGACAAGTGGGACAGCGAACAAGTGCTGGCCACAATTCATCACTACAAGGTCAGTTGCGCGCACTTTGTGCCCACCATGTTCCGCCGATTGCTCGACCTGCCAGCGCACGTGCGGGCCAAATATGATCTCTCGTCGCTGCGCCATGTCGTACATGGAGCGGCTCCCTGTTCACGCGAACTCAAGCAAGCCACCATCGATTGGCTGGGGCCAGTTCTGTGGGAATACTATGGCGCAACGGAAGGCGGCGACGGCATCAACGTGAATGCCCAAGACTGGCTCAAACACCCGGGAACGGTGGGCCGCCTGCTTCCAGAATTCGGCCACCGGGTGGTGGACGCCGACGGCAAAACCTGCGCACCCGGACAGGTTGGACGGGTATGGCTAAACGCCCAACAGGCCAACACCTTTTGCTACCACAAGGACGAGGAAAAGAC
>JANXVI010000155.1 GCA_025351745.1 Rhodoferax sp. | reverse complement strand
GGTACCAATATGCGGCATGCTGACCAACAAAGGCACCGTGCCCTGACGCAAGTTAAAAACGGCTGGTGTGCTGTTGCTCATCGCGCCTGTCCTTTGAAAATCGTTTGAAGGTGGGGGGCGCCGCCCAGCCCATAGCTGAGTTCAGCGGGGCGCTGTACATCCCACAGCACAAAATCGGCACGCAGACCTGCTGCCAACACGCCGCGGTCTTTGAGCCCCAGCGCGGCGGCGGCGTGGCGTGTAACACCCGTCAAGGCCTCTTCGGGCGTCAAGCGGAACAGCGTGCACGCCATGTTCAGCATCAGCAACAGCGTGGTGCAAGGTGAGGTGCCGGGGTTGCTGTCCGTCGATACAGCCATGGGCACGCCGTGCTGGCGCAGCAGGGCGATGGGTGGCAACTTGGTTTCACGCAAAAAGTAATAGGCACCCGGCAGCAGCACAGCCACCGAGCCCGCGCGCGCCATCGCCTGCGCGCCCTCGGGCGACAACCATTCGAGATGGTCACAGCTCAGCGCACCGTACCGGGCAGCCAATTGTGCGCCGCCGCTGTCGCTGAGCTGCTCCGCATGCAGTTTGACCGGCAGTCCCAATGCCTGCGCGGCCACAAACACGCGTTCTGTCTGCGCGGCGCTGAACGCAATGCACTCGCAGAAACCATCCACCGCATCCACCAGACCTTCGGCATGCAACTGGGGCAGCATCTGCAGCACGGCGTCCACATAGTCATCGGTGCGACCGGCAAATTCGTGCGGTACGGCGTGCGCGCCCAGGAAGGTGGTGCGCACATCCACTGCATACTGTTGGCCCAGCACGCGCGCCACGGCCAGGCACTTGCGCTCATGCGCCAGCGCCAAGCCATAGCCGGACTTGATCTCGACCGTGGTGACACCTTCACCCATCAGCTGGCGCAAGCGCCGCCCCGCGCTGGCCTGCAGGTCGGCTGCACTGGCTTGGCGGGTGGCTTGCACGGTGGAGGCAATCCCGCCGCCCGCACGGGCTATGGTCTCGTAGCTTGCGCCGTTGAGCCGCATCTCGAATTCGTTGGCGCGGTCGCCGCCATAGACCAGGTGGGTGTGGCAGTCGATCAAACCCGGTGTAATGAGGGCACCACCCGCGTCGTGCTGGTGTGTGCAACGCGCCAGCCACTTGGCGGGCAGCGCATCACGCGGGCCAACCCAGGCCAGCGAGCCGCCGTCCACCACCAAAGCAGCATCTTGGATCAGCCCATAGGCTTGTTCGGCGCGCGGCGCCATCGTGGCGGCGCTGCAGTGGGTCCATACCTGGACGCTCACTCCTGCAACTCCATCCACAGTGCATGGCTGCTTTCAATGTGAACCGTGGCGGCCTTGGTCAGCGTGCGCCACACCAGTGTGCCAGGCGGAACGTACAGGTCTTCAGAGTTAAATCGCACGCTAGCACTCGAATCCACAGCATATACAGCTATTGTTTTGGTAGCACCAGCCAATACATTGAGCGCGCCCCGCACGCGGACCATGCGCGCGGGCAGGCAAACATCGGTCACCATGAGACTGAAGTCTTGCGAGGGGCCGCCCAGCAACTGGCAGTGCGTGGTCGCCCCGCCGTCAAAGCACAGCGCGGGCTCTGCCAGCGTCTGGTGGTGCTCGCACACCACCAGATCGTCACTGTCCGACGGTGTGCGCACGGTGAGCGCAACGCCCTCCCCTTTCAACACCGCAAACCAACGGGTGATGCCCTCGAAGTGCGAGAACGGGCCGTTGGCCGTGACTTCGGCCACCGACATGCGCCACCGCCACGCGCCCACCGCTGGCCAGGCCACCAGTTCGCGGGTCATGCCACCGCCGTTGCGCCATGGGGTTGCGGCCACGTCGGCAAGATGAACAGTGCGCCAAGTCATAGATAACCTCCACTCATGCCTGAAACCTTCCGGCAAAGCTGTAGCGTGAACCCGGGTACACCAGGCGCACCACACTGGCCACATGCGCACCACTGACCGTGCGCCGAACCATGGCCAGGCAGGCCTCGCGCGCAGAAATATCCAGGTGCTGCGCCTGCTCGGGCGTGGGCAGGCAAGCCTCTATGGAGTAGCTGGCTTCCGTCAAAGGTGCCTCGGCCAGCAGATGCCTCGTGGGCGTAGTCTGGCTAAAGTCGGTCTTCAAGTATTGCGGTGCCGCGGCCGGGTTGACGTAACGGTCTTCAAACTGGATGGGCACACCGTTTTCCAGGTGTACCAGCACGGTGTGAAAAACCCGGGAACCGGTGCGCAAGCCCAGGGATTTGGCAAGCCCCGCGTCGGCTTTCTCGACCTGGCTGAGCAACACCCGTGCGCCATGCACGTGGCCGCGCTCCACCACCTCTTCCTGGATGTCACGGATGGTCAAGTTGGAGGCAATGCGGTGCAGCTCGGCAACAAACGTGCCTGAGCCCTGCACGCGGGTGACCATGCCCTCGGCGGTGAGTTCGCGCAGTGCGCGGTTGACCGTCATGCGGCTGATGCCAAACTGCTGCATCAGCGTGGCCTCGCTGGGGACCGGGTCGCCCGGACGCCATTCGCCCGAGCTGATGTGCTGTTGGACAAAGGCTTTGACCTGGCCGTAGGCGGGTAGAGTCATGAAATGTTTGGGTAGAAGCCAGTATGCGATGTTTACATTTTAAGCCTGTTGACACAAGTTGTATAGACAAGTAATAATTCCCCCTACTATTTGTCTGAGGAGTCGCCGATGCCTGATTTATCCGCCACCCGTTATCTCGGCAGCACTGCTCGCCCCGTTCGCGCACCCCGTGGCCCAACGCGGACCTGCGCCAACTGGCAAATCGAGGCCGCCTACCGCATGCTGCAAAACAACCTGGACCCCGAGGTTGCTGAGAATCCGGACGAACTGGTGGTCTACGGCGGCATCGGCAAGGCGGCGCGCAACTGGCCGGCGTTTGACGCCATTCTGGACAGCCTGCGCACGCTCAAACCGGATGAGACGCTGATGGTGCAATCTGGCAAACCGGTGGGCGTTTTCCGCACGCACGAGGGCGCGCCGCGCGTGTTGATCGCCAATTCCAACCTGGTGCCCAAGTGGGCAAACTGGGAGCACTTCAACGAGCTGGACCGCAAGGGTCTGATGATGTATGGCCAAATGACGGCGGGCAGCTGGATATATATTGGCTCGCAGGGAATCGTCCAAGGCACGTATGAAACCTTTGTCGAAGCGGGCCGCCAGCACTACAACGGCGACCTGGCGGGCCGCTGGGTACTGACCGCCGGTCTGGGTGGCATGGGCGGTGCGCAACCCTTGGCGGCCACGTTTGCAGGCGCTTGCTCGCTGAACATCGAGTGCCAGCAAAGTAGTATTGATTTCCGGCTGCGCACGCGCTATGTGGACGAGCAGGCCACCGATCTGGACGACGCCTTGGCCCGCATCGCCAAGTACACGGCTGAGAAAAAGGCCGTGTCGATCGCACTGTGCGGCAATGCGGCGGACATCGTTCCCGAGCTGGCACGCCGCGCCAAGGACGGTGGAGCCAGTGGCAAGCTGGCGCGCCCCGACATCGTCACCGACCAGACCTCGGCCCACGACATCATCAACGGCTACCTGCCGCGCGGCTGGACCGTAGAGCAATGGAAGGCCGCGCAGAAAGACCCGGCACAACATGCCGCGCTGACACAAGCCGCCGGTGAATCCTGCGCCGTACATGTGCGGGCCATGCTGGACTTCCACGCCATGGGCATCCCCACCGTGGACTACGGCAACAACCTGCGCCAGGTGGCCAAGGACTTTGGTGTGACAAATGCCTTTTACTACCCCGGCTTTGTGCCCGCCTATGTGCGACCGCTGTTCTGCCGCGGCGTAGGCCCCTTCCGCTGGGTGGCGCTCAGTGGCGACCCAGAAGACATCCGCAAGACAGACGCAAAAATGAAGGAGCTGTTCCCGCACAATGCGGGCCTGCACCGCTGGCTGGACATGGCGCAAGAGCGCATCGCCTTTCAGGGCCTGCCTGCGCGCATCTGCTGGATCGGTCTGGGCGAACGCCACTTGGCCGGTTTGGCCTTCAACGCCATGGTGAAGAGCGGTGAACTCAAATGCCCCATCGTCATTGGCCGTGACCACCTGGACAGCGGCTCGGTCGCATCGCCCAACCGCGAGACCGAAGCCATGATGGACGGCAGCGACGCGGTCAGCGACTGGCCGCTGCTGAATGCTTTGCTCAACACCGCCAGCGGTGCCACCTGGGTCAGCCTGCACCACGGCGGTGGTGTGGGCATGGGCTACTCGCAACACAGCGGCGTGGTCATCGTGGCTGATGGCACAGCCGAGGCTGCGGACAAGCTGGGCCGCGTGCTGTTCAACGACCCGGCCACGGGTGTGATGCGCCACGCCGATGCGGGCTACGATATCGCGCTCGATTGCGCGCGCGATCAGGGCCTCGACCTGCCCGGAATCCTTGCCTGAACCAGCCTCTGC
>JANXVI010000120.1 GCA_025351745.1 Rhodoferax sp. | reverse complement strand
CATTCACGTTCACCTTGTCGTGCGGCACGTTCAGCTCCTTCATCAGCGCCATGGGCACGACGGCAAAGGCCTCGTTCACTTCCCACAGGTCCACATCGCCCACTTCCCAACCGGCCTTGGCCAACACCTTTTGCGTGGCGCTGACTGGGGCGGTGGCAAACCATTCGGGTTCTTGCGCGTGGGTGGCGTGGGCCACGATACGGGCCAGCGGCTTGCAGCCCAGCTTGGCGGCGGTGCTTGCCTTCATCATTACCAGGGCGGCAGCGCCGTCATTGATGGACGAGCTGCTGGCGGCGGTGATGGTGCCGTCCTTCTTGAACGCGGGCTTGAGCGTGGGGATCTTGTCCAGCTTGACCTTGCCCGGGCCTTCGTCGATGGACACGACCACATCACCGCCACGGCCCTTGACGGTCACCGGTGTGATCTCGGCCGCAAACGCGCCCGATTCGGTGGCCGCCTTGGCGCGCTGCACGCTGGCGGTGGCAAACGCATCCTGCTCGGCGCGGGTGAAGCTGTATTTGGCGGCGCAGTCTTCGCCAAAGGTGCCCATGGAGCGGCCGGCCTCGTAGGCGTCTTCCAGGCCGTCGAGCATCATGTGGTCATACATGCGGTCGTGGCCGATGCGGTAGCCGCCACGACCCTTCAGCAACAGATAGGGTGCGTTGGTCATGCTCTCCATGCCACCAGCCACCAGCACCTCGTGGCTGCCCGCGATCAGCATGTCATTGGCGAACATGGCCGCGCGCATGGCCGAACCGCACATCTTGGACAGCGTGACGGCACCCGCGCTCTTGGGCAGACCGCCCTTGAAGCCAGCCTGACGGGCAGGTGCCTGGCCTTGGCCCGCCATCAGGCAGTTGCCAAACAAAACCTCAGTCACCAGATCAGGAGAAATACCCGCGCGTTCCACCGCCGCCTTGATGGCCGCGCCACCCAGGTCATGCGCCGCGAGGCTGGAAAAATCGCCCTGGAAAGCGCCCATGGGGGTGCGGGCTGCGCCGACGATAACGATGGAATCCGACATGCTGGTTTCTCCAAAATGGTTGACGTTTACGTAAACGTCAATTGTGCCAGAATCCGCCCTCCACTACACTCGCCCACCGGTAAATCGCCACAAGCAAGCCCTACCAGTGCGTCCCAATTCCTGTTTGCAGACACTCTTCCATGCTCCACACTTTGCGTCTTTTTTTGCTGGGCGTCCACTTCCTCGTGGCAGGGGCTGTCAACATGTTCATCGTGCTGCGGCGGCCCTTTGACCCCGACAACAGCCGCTTGTGTGGGCGTGTGTATTCGCTACCCGCACTGCGCTTTTTGGGTTTACAAACCGAGCTGCAAGTAGAGGAATTGAAGAAGCGGACCAGCCCCTGCGTCATCGTCGTCAACCACCAGTCCAATTTTGATCTGTTCATATTGGGCAGTGTGGTGCCCAGGCGTACAGTCACCATCGGCAAGACCAGCCTGCGCTGGATTCCGATCTTTGGTCAGATCTACTGGCTGGCCGGCAATGTGCTGATCGAGCGCGGCAACGCCGCCAAGGCCAAGGCGGCGATGCTCAAAACCACCGACACGTTGCAGCATCAAGACACGTCCATCTGGGTGTTTGTCGAGGGCACGCGCAACTTGGGCAAGGGCCTGCTGCCGTTCAAGAAGGGCGCGTTCCAGATGGCGATTGCGGCCGGCGTGCCCATCGTGCCCATTTGCTGCAGCAACTACAAGCGCACGATGCGGCTGAACCGCTGGCGCAGCGGGGTGCTGCGGATTCGGGCACTGCCTCCTATGTCTACCAAAGGCCTTACGTTAGATGACATGCCGCTGCTGATGGAGCGGTGCCGGCGGCGGATGGTGGCGTGTATTGATGAATTGGATACGGCATGACTTTATCGGGCATTCGATCGGCCGGCGGAAGACTGAAGGGGTCCGATCATTTGTCCGCCGGTCGGCTTGAATATTCTATTTACAGGAAAGACTCATCATTGAACCAAATATGCTGCCGGGCGTGACTGATTGCCAAGGTAATAAGGCATCAATAACGTTGACGATTTCGCCATGCGCCATGTGTTGTCCAAATTGGGTTGAAGTCACCCTGCGAGCTCTACCTTCCTTGCAATTGAATTGGTACAGCATTTGCGAGGACAAGTACGACTTGTCACCGTGCTTAGATGGCTCCGGCAAGTCCATTAACACCCATAGAGCACCTATACCGTTGCGTTGTCTGGCGGTGTCCGCGAGCACAAAAAATGTCGAATCGAAATTCTTGTGAATTTGAACCCACTTAGGATCAGATACGTCAGGAACATCAATCTCCTGAAAATCAGTAAAAAGCGCCCCTACTACCGAAGCGCCACTGATTTCCGCACTAATGGTCCTAGCGAGGTTTGCGTAATTTTGGCGCTTCGCTAAGCCGAAAAAATCGATCCCCTGCTTCCTCGCTCTTTGAGCGATTTCTTGAGTGATTCGTTGGCGATGCCGCTGCACCTTGACCGCATCCATCTGTGTTTCCGCCTCTAACGTGATATCGACACTGAACCACTTTTGCGCATCAGCAAATTTCACGTAACTCGGAAATAGCGGCGCATACACAGGCGGGGCGTTGACAGTTTTCCCGCTCGGAACCGACTGCGCATAAGCAGCCCCATGACTGGGGAGCGCCACTCCAAACTCTTCCACACCCGAAAGTACGTAGGTCACGAGGAGCACCAAATACATAGCGGACTTTTTCATTAACAGTTTCACACTTCCCCCAGGAGCTAGGATTTACATGGTGGCCGTCGAGACAAAAAACCAAATTGAAATGGGTAAAAGGACCTTACCACTCTATTGGCTATCTAAATTCGGCCCAGCACTATCTGATTTTGATGGTCCCATATTTTCGACAACAACCCCTTCAACTCGCTTGTTCAGGCACCTAGTTGCGAAGCACTCGCTTACTATCGTGGACGCACCCGTTGAGGGCCTCTGTCGACTACAGTTGCCCAAATCGACAACCGTCCCTCCTCTAAATTGCCTCGATCAACCAAATTAATTCGAACTCAAAAAAGAGTGATCAAATGCGCTTGATAATTCTGCAAATATTCGCAGCCCGGTCGCGGTATTACAACCATATCAAACTTAGTGGCCGCCCGAATTTAGGCCGGGGAAAAAATCTACACCGTCGGTTTTGCTCGTCCGAGTGAAGTGCAACGCCCCACCGCCCGGCCCCGGGCAAACCCCGCCATCAACGTCCGACACGCCATCTCAGGATCGTCAGCCCGTGTAATTGCCGTGATCACCGCCGCGCTGGCCGCGCCCGTTGCAGCCACGTCCGCCACGTTGGTCGTGTCTATGCCTGCAATGCCTACCACCGGCACCGGCAGCAGCGCTGCCCAGTAGCGCAGGTTATCCAGCCCCTGTGGAATCCACGGCATGTCCTTGGACTGCGTCGCGAAGATCGGCCCGCAGGCGATGTAGCTCGGTCGCAGGGCCCAGGCACGGCAGACCTCCCAATAGCTGTGGGTACTGAGGCCCAGACGCACGCCGGCGTGGCGTAGTGCGTCCAGGTCGACGGTGTCCAGGTCTTCCTGGCCCAGGTGCACGCCGTAAGCGCCCAATCGCAAGGCCAGCTCCCAGTGGTCGTTGATGAAGAGTTGTGCGCCAGGTGTCGCGTTGGCCGCCGCTATCGATTCAAGGATTTGCGCCTCCAGCGTCGGCTCCTGTGGGTCCTTGATGCGCAACTGCACGGCGCGGATGCCGGCGGCCAGCACGCGGCGCACCCACGCGGCGCTGTCGACGACGGCGTAGACGCCGAGGGCGGGGTCGCGCAGCGGGCGGAATGCGGCGGACGCAATGGATGGGGTACCGCCAAACGCGTTGGCAGGACCCGCCACGGCCAGAGGTAACAGCGCAGGCAGGTTGGAAATCTGCTGCGCAAAGACCGCCTGCGCGCTGACTGGCCCTGCGCCTTTGCCTGCTCTGTAGCCATGGCGCAGCGCGTGCGTGGTCGCCATCTTGGCCAGCACCACGGCATCGGCCACGCAGTAGCCGCTGGCCAGCGCGGCGGCGGCCGTGGATGCGAAGGTGCAGCCGGTGCCATGCTGGTGTTGGGTGTCCACACGCGGCAGGCTGAGCCAGCCACTGGCCTGGGGGCTGCTGAGCCAGTCGTTCGCCATGCCATCCTGTTGCGACACGTCCCCGCCAGTGATGGTAACGGCCAGTGGTGGACAGGCGAGTTGCGACAGCACATGGGCCATGTCCTCGACCCCAGCATCCGGCCGCCCCTTGTCACAGGCAGCCAACAAGCGCAGCGCCTCTCCCCGGTTGGGCGTAACCAGCGTGGCGCGTGGCAGCAACTCGTTCACATAGGCCCGCAGCATGGCGTCATCGACAAAGCCAATGCCAGTCGTAGCACCCAGCACCGGGTCAACGACCAGGGCCACGGTCCGGCCCTGAGCATGGGCAATGGTGCGCAACTGGTCCACCCAGCGGCACACCACGCGCAAATTCTCCACACTGCCCAGCAGCCCGGTCTTGATGGCCTGGGGCGGCATGTCTTGCGCCAACGCAGCCAACTGGGCATCCAGCAGTTGGGCACTGACTGCTTCCACATGCGTGACCGATACCGAGTTCTGCGCCGTGATGGCAGCCACGGCGGTGCAGCCGTGTACACCGAACGCTGCGAAGGCCTTGAGGTCGGCCTGCAGGCCTGCGCCGCCGCCGCTGTCCGACCCGGCAATGCTCCACACGATGGGCCGGGCAATCGACTGTCCACCAGGTTCTTGTAGGCCAAATGGGGCTGTAGCCCTCGCGGGATGTTCGTGACCCGCTACTGAATTCATAGCAAACTTCATAACAGAATCGGGTAACCCGCCACCGGTGTAGATGCCACTGCCATGTCCTGCTTGGCCATGACACCGGCCTCATATGCCAGCCGTCCGGCGCGTATGCCCAGGCCGAAGGCGCGCGCCATGCGCACCGGGTTCAGCGCCTTGGCCACTGCGGTGTTGAGCAGCACGCCGTCCAGCCCCAGCTCCATGGCCTGAACGGCGTCTGCCGGCGAGCCTATGCCGGCGTCCACAATCAGCGGTACGCCCGGCAGACGCGCGCGCAACGTGCGCAGCGCGCCCGGGTTGACCAGGCCCTGGCCCGAACCAATGGGTGCGCCCCAGGGCATCAAGATGTTGCAGCCCACGTCCAGCAAGCGTTGGCAGCTGACCAGGTCGTCGGTGCAGTAGGGGAAGACTTCAAAACCGTCTTTGACCAATTGGCGCGCGGCGTCTACCAGCTCAAACGGGTCGGGCTGCAGCGTGTGTTCGTCGCCCACCACTTCGAGCTTGATCCAGTGTGTGTCGAATAGCTCGCGGGCCATCTGTGCCAGTGTGATGGCCTCACGCGCTGTGCGGCAACCTGCGGTGTTCGGTAGCAGGTGGGCGCCGGTGGCCTTGATGAGGCTGAAGAAGTCGCCCTCGGTGGACGCTTGGGCACCTGCGGCGAGTTGGCGGCGTAGGCCTACTGTGACCACTTGCGCACCCGATACGGTTATGGCTTGCTGCAAGATGGTGGGTGATGGGTAACCCGCCGTGCCTAGCAAGAACCGGCTTTGCAAGGCGCGGCCGCCAAGGAGCCATTCGCTTGCGTCGAAGCGACCCGGCGGCAGCGGGTTCTGCTCCGTGTCCCCCGCCCGCCTTGCGGGCTCCTCCTTTACCTGCGCAGAACCCACTACCACCGGGTCTTTCTGGTGCTCAAACATGGGTTTAGCCTCCTTCGATCGGTTGGAATGTCACGAGGGTGTCGCCTTCGTTCAATACCTGCGTGGCGCGTTGGGTGCGTGGCACAAATTGGCTATTCAGTGCGGTTGCCAGACCATTCGGCGTATGTCCCTGCTGCTCCACCCACTGCGCCAGCGTGCGCGCCGCAGTGGTCTGCGCAACACCATTCACCACCAAGGTGATCGAGGGTGCGCCGATGGTGGCATTTTTCACTACTGTGTTCACGACAGCCCCCCGGCCAGTGCCTCTTCGACCATCGCCGGTGCTACCAGCCAGCCATGGCGGTACAGGCCGTTGATGCGGGTCATGCCAGGCTCACGCGACAGCAGCGGCAGGTTGTTGGGCAATGCGGGTCGCAGGTTGGTTTCGGAATGCACCACACGTGCTTCGGCCAGCTCGGGGATGAAGCTGTGCGCCGCGCTCAACAGCTCCAGCGTGCTGCGCAACGATACCGGCGAGCGGTCTTCGCTCTCGATCTCACTGGCGCCAACGACCAGCATGTCGTCCGACCGGGGCACGATGTAGACGGTATGGCGCGGGTGCATCAAGCGCACCGCACGGCTCAGTTTTACGCCGGGTGCGTGCAGCCAGAACACCTCGCCGCGCACACCACGCACCGGCAGTTGCGGGCGGGCACCGATGCCGCGCACATCGAACACATGGTCAAAGCGCAGGATCTCACCTTGCTCGGGTTGTGTCAGTCGAAGCCCCTCAACCCGCTCACGGCGTTCAGAGGTTTGGATTTGCACGCGCACCATGCCGGGCTCTACTGCGTGGACGGTAGAGCGCCAATGCCAATGTGTGCCCTGGCGCGTAGCCTGCGCAGCCAGCGCCTGCATGGCTTGAACCGTGTTGATCTGGCCTTCGCAGGGCAGCAGCCAGCTCAAGGCCGGGCCTTGGATACTGGGCTCCAGCTCAGCAAGCCGAGCAGCGTCCAACAGTTCCGGCTGGTAGGCCGCATCGGCCTTGGATTGCAGCAGGCTCACCATTCGCTGTGCTGTTCCCGCGTCGCCACGGTGCGCCAGCAGCAGACTGCCGTGCAGGCTTAGCCCCACCGGCTCGCCCAGGCCGTGCACGATGGACGGCCACAGGTAGCAGGAGCGCAGGCCCCATGCGAACACGCGTGCATCGGCGCACTCGAGTTCGGCCACCGGGCTCAGCATGCCGGCCGCCGTCCACGCCGCGGCGTCCGACTCCGACTCGGCCTTGGGGCCAGGGCCTTTGGCCGGGTCAAACACGTCAACCCGGTGCCCTGCGCGGCTCAATTCCAGCGCCAGCAAGCGGCCCAACAAGCCCGCACCCGCAACAGCAATATGCATGTCCGTTCTCCGTATTTAGCTTGGTGCAGCGCGGATCAAACCTTGTTGATGGGGATGTAGATTTCGCTGCCGGCTTTTTTGAAGGTGTCCGACATCGTCTGCATGCCATCGGCCAAGGCCTGCTCGTCGGTGACGCCCAGGCTCTTGGCGTACTCGCGCACCTCTTGCGTGATCTTCATCGAGCAGAACTTGGGGCCGCACATGCTGCAGAAATGCGCCACTTTGGCACCATCGGCGGGTAGGGTTTCGTCGTGGAACTGCTTCGCGGTCTCGGGGTCCAGCGACAGATTGAACTGGTCCATCCAGCGAAACTCGAAGCGCGCCTTGGACAGCGCGTCGTCCCGTGCCCGCACCCCCGGATGGCCCTTGGCCACATCGGCCACGTGGGCGGCGATCTTGTAGGTGATGATGCCGACCTTGACGTCTTCGCGGTCCGGCAAGCCCAGGTGCTCCTTGGGCGTGACGTAGCACAGCATGGCCGTGCCAAACCAGCCAATCATCGCCGCGCCAATGCCGCTGGTGATGTGGTCATAGCCCGGCGCGATGTCGGTGGTCAGCGGGCCCAGCGTGTAGAACGGCGCTTCGTCGCAGTGCTTCAACTGCTCCGTCATATTGGCCTGCACCATGTGCATGGGCACGTGGCCGGGGCCTTCGATCATGACCTGCACGTCCTGCTGCCAGGCCTTTTTGGTCAGCTCGCCCAAGGTGCGCAACTCGGCAAACTGGGCCTCGTCATTCGCATCAGCACCCGAGCCGGGGCGCAGGCCATCGCCCAGCGAGTAGCTTACGTCGTAGGCCTTCAATATCTCGGTCATCTCATCGAAGTGGGTGTAGATGAAATTTTCTTTGTGGTGAGCAATACACCACTTGGCCATGATGGAGCCACCGCGCGACACGATGCCGGTCACGCGATTCGCCGTCAGGTGGATAAAGGCCAGGCGCACACCGGCGTGCACGGTGAAGTAATCGACGCCCTGCTCGGCCTGTTCGATCAGCGTGTCGCGGAAGATCTCCCAGGTCAGGTCTTCGGCCACGCCGCCGACCTTCTCCAGCGCCTGGTAGATCGGCACCGTGCCAATCGGCACCGGCGAATTGCGCACGATCCAGTCGCGTGTAGTGTGGATGTTTTTGCCAGTGGACAAATCCATCACGGTGTCTGCGCCCCAGCGGATGGACCAGACCAGTTTTTCAACCTCTTCCTCAATGCTGGACGTGACAGCCGAGTTGCCGATGTTGGCGTTGATCTTCACCAGGAAGTTGCGGCCAATGGCCATGGGCTCCAGCTCGGTGTGGTTGATGTTGGCGGGGATGATGGCGCGGCCGCGGGCGATCTCGCTGCGCACAAACTCGGGCGTCATGATCTTGGGAATGCTGGCGCCAAAGCTGTTCCCGGCCAGGCGGGCTTCGCGTTCGGCGTTACCCAGGTACTGCTCCATCCATTCGAGCTTCTGGTTCTCGCGGATGGCCACGTATTCCATCTCGGGGGTGATGATGCCTTTACGGGCATAGTGCATCTGCGTTACGTTGCCGGTGTGGTTGGCACCGCTGCGGGCACGGCGTGGCTGGCGCTGCAGGCCGGCGGCCTGGGCGCGCAGCGCAGCCAGTGCATCGGTCTCGCCATTTTTCAGGCCATCGTCCAGCGCAAAGGGCTTGCGGCCTTCGTACAACTCGGTGTCGCCGCGGGCATCAATCCAGCTCTGGCGCACCAGCGGCAGGCCTTGGCGTACATCGATGTCGGCAGCGGGGTCGGTATACGGGCCGGAGGTGTCGTACACCGTGACGGCCTCGCCATTGCTCTGCATG
>JANXVI010000082.1 GCA_025351745.1 Rhodoferax sp. | reverse complement strand
GCTTTGGCCAAAGTTTGGATTTGACGCAATAGATCGGGCGTCACTACCACGTCCGCGCTGCGGTGGGCAGCCTCCAGCACCGAAACGGGATACTTGGGCAGCGGCTTTTTTTCTGCCAGCGCGATGTCCGTAAGGTCCGGCTCAATCACCGGCAAGGGAATGAAGTGCATCCGGCTGACCACGCCATTCACCGGCCCAGGCCTGGCACCAATTTCGCCCTCCGTATAGGCGTTGACGGGCAGCGACTTTCCGACCAGCATGCCGGGCACGCCATAGGACCATATCAAACCCATGCCATGGTCGGGTTGGTTGATGTACAAGGTCGGAAATGGGTTGCTACCTCGTTGGTCAACAGGCAAGCGGTAGAAGCTAAAGGCGCCGTCCTGTTGGCGTTGGCAATCCTTGCCGAGAAAGTTACTCACGTACACAGTTGACACGTCGGCAACCAAAGGCGGGTTACTAAGCAGTTTTGCGTCCATACTACAAGCGCTGTACAGGAACGCGGTGCGTGCCTTCAGCATGGTTGTCTTTCCACGCCCGTCCAAGGATTTAACGCCATTCTTTTGCGCGAACAAAAAAGGGTCAATCAGCTGACCTTGTTGCGCCAGGATAAATGGTGTCCACAACTGATTAGGATTATTGGTGCCGTTGTAATACAGGCCATCGGCTACTTTGCTCGGGTCAAATGCCCATGCGGGCGCAAAGGCGATGCCCGCAACGAAAACACCAGCGCTGCAACCCCTTGCCACGGAGGCAAAAGCGCATTGAACACTTTCATCGGCACCGGAACTGGGGGAACGTTTACTACGAAACCAACCCATACATGATGCGTGAGACAAGAACTGTTTGGTCATCGAGTAGTTTCTAAGCGCCAACATCAGCGCAATCAGCAAGGAAGCAATACGTCGAAAAAGTGCTGTCATACAGCGAGACTTCCGGTTGAGGCTTTTAACCTGCGCTGAGTTTAAGCCGTTGGCAGGCATTAGGATTTCACCCAATTTGGGCAACCTTGGATTTTCGTTAATTTGTAACATTTGTCCATCCCCAATTTATGGGGTAGCTATAGCGCCTAGGGACTACGGAATTCTTCTACTTCCTCGGAGTTGCTATTAAAATAGAAGCGCGATGTTGTTTGCTGACGAGGGCTGGAGCGTAGCTGACCGAATATCACTCCTTGGCAACCCATAACTTTGACGCTGGATTGCCAATGCGTCTATGGCAGTTGCATGATGGCATGCATGCTTCGAATACCCAATTGAGAGCACCTTGCGTGCTTGGCTACGTCGTCTTTGCCAGCCACCCATTGCCTTCGCTCCCAAAAGCCATCCCCGGCGGTGCCCTCCATAACGTTGCTTATGGAGGGTATGGTGGGGTAGCCAATGCATCCAGGTGATGCTGGTTTTGATGGCGTCGACGGCTTCGGTTGCGCCGGGGCTGTTCAAGTGCACCACCAGCGCGGCAAAGGTTTGGGTCTGGTGGTCTGCGGCCAGTATGGTGGTGCCCTGCGTGCCAAAGACTGCCGGGTTGTGGTGCAGGTCGGCCTTGGGTGCAGTGGGTGCCACAGGTGCGCGGCCGTCTATGTCGGCGCCCGTGTTGGCGTTGACATTGATGCTGGGGTCCAGATTGGGGTTGTTGAAGGAACCCTGTGCGAGAGTGCCCATCTACTCAACTGAAGTCGTTGCTACAAAATACGTAGCGTATCGTGCATATTTCACGAGGGCTAGTGGCCCTTTTTTCACTTAAGTTTTGACAACAACCCTCATCTGGGTATTTACGAGGCATTTACCCATTTCAGTCCGGAATAACCGCCGTCACTTCAATCTCTACCTTCGCCCGATCTTCCATCAGCGCCGACACCTGCACTGCCGTCATCGCCGCGTTGAAGCTACCAATGATCTCCCGAAAGGCTACGCCAATGTCTCGCCCTGCGGCCAGGTACTCACGCTTGTCGGTCACGTACCAGGTCATGCGCACGATGTGCTCAGGTCTGGCGCCCGCCTCGCCCAGTACGGCCACCACGTTCAGCAGCGCCTGGCGCACTTGCCCGGCGAAATCGTCGGTGAGGAACTGGCACTGTGCGTCCCAGCCGATCATGCCGGCCACGTATACGGTGTGGCCGCGCGCCACAACGCCGTTTGCGTAGCCGCGTGGGCGAGCCCAGTTTGCAGGTTGTAATACTTTTGGGGTTGGCAATGTTGTAGTCATGGTGAACTCACTCCCGAATTTTGTTGGGAACTGGCAGCACCTACACGCCGATGTAGCGGTGCCACAGGCTGGGGTCTGCGCCCAGTTGCTGTGAGCTGCCCGCCCACACGACGCGACCGCGCTCGATGATGGTGTGCTGATCGGCCAGCTGCACCAGGCGCTGCACGTATTTGTCGATGACCAAAATACTCTGGCCCTGGGCGCGCAGCGTGGCCAGGCAGCGCCAGATGTCTTCGCGTATCAAGGGTGCCAGGCCTTCGGTGGCTTCGTCCAGCACCAGCAAGTGGGGGTTGGTCATCAGCGCGCGGCCTATGGCCAGCATTTGCTGCTCGCCGCCCGACAACTGGTTGCCCATGTTGCGCGCCCGCTCAGCCAGGCGGGGGAACAGCGCATAGACGCGGTCCAGCGTCCACGGGTTGGTGGATGCATTGCGGTTGCCGGCAAAGGCACGCAGGTTCTCGGCCACGCTGAGCGTGGGGAAGATCATTCGGCCTTCTGGCACCACAGCCATGCCCATGCGGGCGATGCGGTCGGCGCTGAGCCGCTCGATGCGCTCGCCCCTGAAGCGCACCGCGCCGCCACGGCAGGGCGTCAGGCCCAGCAGGGATCGCACGGTGGTGGTCTTGCCCATGCCGTTGCGACCCAGCAGTGTCGATACGCCGCCCTGCTCTATGCGCAGGCTGATGCCGAACAGCACCTGGCTCGCGCCATAGGTGGTTTGCAGGTCGTCAACCTCCAGCAATGCCGTCATGCTGGGGCCTCCACTTCATCACCCAAATACGCTTTGCGTACTTCGGCGTTGTCGCGTATGGCCTGTGCATCGCCGCTGGCGATGACCTTGCCAAATACCAGCACAGATATCGTGTCCGCCAGACGGAACACCGCGTCCATATCGTGCTCTACCAGCAAGATCGTTGTGTCGTCGCGCAGGCTTTGCAGCAGCGTGACCATGCGTTCGGATTCGTCAGGCCCCATGCCGGCCATGGGTTCGTCCAGTAACAGCAACCGCGGTCGGGTCGCCAGCGCCAAGCCCACTTCCAACTGGCGCTGTTCGCCGTGTGACAGGGCCCCCGCCAAGCGATGCACCTGCGCGCCCAGGCCCACGCGCGCGGCAACGGCCGTGGCAGCGGCATAGCGGGCATGCTCTGCGCGTGCGGCACGCCAAAACTGCATGCTGCTGCCGTCCACGGCCTGCACGGCAAGCGCAATGTTGTCCAACACGGACAGTTTCTTGAAGATGCTGGTGATCTGGTATGAACGCACCAGGCCCTTGCGCGCGCGCAGGTGCATGGGCATGCCCTCCAGGTCGGCACCGCCAAAAACAATGCGGCCACTGTCAGACCGCAATGCCCCCGATATCTGGTGGATCAGCGTGGTCTTGCCCGCACCATTGGGGCCGATCAGCGCATGGATTTCGCCCTGGCACACCGTCAGGTTGGCATGGTCCGTGGCAGTGAGTCCGCCAAAGCGTTTGACCAGGTCTTGGACCTGCAGCAACACGGTCGCAGTGCCGCGCATGTTGTTACTCATGTTGCACTACCCTTGCGCCGCAACATGCTGGTCAACCCGTTGGGGGCCAGCAGAACCACACCCAGCAGCACGGCACCCAAGCCCAGCTGCCAGTGGATGGTGTAATGGCTTAAGAATTCTTCCAGCAGCAGGAACACGCTGGCCCCCAGCACGCCGCCATACAGGTGGCCCACGCCCCCCAAGATGACCATGATCATCAGCATGCCGGACTGGCTCCACTGCATCAACGCCGGGCTGACAAAACTGCCCTGGTTGGCCAACAGCGCACCGGCCAGGCCCGCCAGTGCACCGGCCAGCGTAAAGGCCACCAGCTTGTAGCGGAACACGGGGAAGCCAATGGCCGTCATGCGGACCTCGTTCTCGCGGATGGCCTGCAGCACATGGCCAAAGCGGGCATTCAGCAGGCGGGTGATCAACACGATCGCGCCTACCAATAGCGTCAATGTGGCGTAGTAGAAGTGCGTGTCGTTGCCAAGGTCCACGCCAGCGCCAATGCGGGAGCGCCCCGCAAGCGACATGCCGTCGTCACCGCCATAGGTCTTGAGCGATACCACCAGGTAGTACAGCATCTGTGCAAAGGCCAGCGTGATCATGATGAAGTAGACGCCTTGCGTGCGCAGACTGACCCAACCAATCAGCAGCGCGGCAAGCGCACTGGCCAGCATCGCAGCCGGCCAGGCGACCCAGGCCGACGCCACACCGTTTTGCATCAGCACCGCCACCGTGTAGGCACCCACGCCCACCAACGCGGCATGGCCAAAGCTGACCATGCCGCCAAAGCCCAGTATCAAATTCAGGCTGGTGGCGGCCAATGCGAATATCAAAACACGGGTGGCCAGGCCCACGTAAAACGTGTCGCCCGCCAAAGATGCCAACAGTGGCAACGCTGCCATCAACACCAGCACGGGCAAAGACCACCGTAGTTGCAGAGAATGGTCTAGTAGCGAATGGTCCAGCAGGCCGGGCGCGGATGAATCCTGGGTTTGCTGCATGCGTGTAGTTCAGCCGTGGGTGGGGAACAGGCCCCGGGGTTTGAAAAACAAAACGGCCGCCATCAGCACATAAATCAAGATGGACGCAACGGCAGGGCCAGCGTTGGACGCCGCCTCTGGACCCATCACGTAGCCCAGCGAGGGCGGGATCAACGTGCGGCCGGCGGTATCCACCATGCCGACCAACAGCGCACCTAACAACGCGCCGCGTATGGAGCCAATGCCGCCGATGACGATGACCACAAAGGCCAATATCAAAATGCTCTCGCCCATGCCCACCTGCACGGCCAAAAGCGGCCCCAGCATGCCACCGGCCACAGCGCACAGTGCTGCACCGACGCCGAAAACTGCTGTGAACAAGCGCTGTACATTGGTGCCCATGGCCATGGCCATCTCACGATTGGCGGCACCCGCGCGCACCTGCATGCCGATGCGGGTGTGGGCAATCAACACATACAACAAGCCCGCCACCAGCAGGCCCACCCCAATGATGACAAGGCGGTAGGCCGGGTAGTAGAAGCCCGTCATCAATTCCACCGGGCCAGCCAGTGCCGCCGGTGGGTTTAGCGACAGGGGTTGCGAGCCCCAGATCATGCGCACGCCCTCGTTGCACATCAAAAGACAAGCAAACGTGCCGAGCACCTGCGACACGTGGTCGCGCTGGTACAGGCGGCGCAAGACCGTCATCTCCAGCAGCATGCCAAAGACGGCTGCACCGATGATGCCAAGGCCCAGCCCCAACCAGAACGACCCCGTGGCTTGCGCAATAGACGCGATCAAATACGCGCCCACCATGTACAGCGAGCCGTGGGCGAGGTTGATCATGTCCATGATGCCGAACACCAACGTGAGCCCTGCCGCCAGCAGGAACAGCATCAAGCCGAACTGCAGACCGTTGAGCATTTGCTCTAGGATCAGGATGGTGTTCATCGCGCGTCAACTGGAGTCAACGGTTACGAAGGCATCTTGCAGCTGCCGACATAGGCGTCGGGCTGGTTCTTGAACACCGTTCCCACTGTGCGGTTGGTCACCTTGCCTTGGGCATTCTTGGTGACGATACGCAGGTAGTAATCCTGGATGGGAAAGTGGTTGGTGTTGAACTTGAACGCGCCGCGCACCGATTCAAATTTTGCCGCTTCCAGCGCCTTGCGCACGGCGGCCTTGTCATCGAGCTTACCCTTGGTGTCCCGCACGGCAGCGTCGATCAAGCGGGCGGCGTCATAGCCTTGGGACGCATAGAGTGAAGGTGTGCGTCCGTACTCTTTTTCAAACGCGGCGACAAAGGTCTTGTTGGCTGCATTGTCCAGGTCATGCGCCCACTGCGAGCTGTTGAACATGCCCAGCATGGGCTCGCCCACCGCTTTAATCACATCTTCGTCCGCAGAAAAGCCGGGACCAAACAGCGTCATGTCTTTGGACAAACCGGCACCGACAAACTGCTTGATGAAGTTGATGCCCATGCCGCCAGGCAAGAAGATGTACACCGCGTCGGGCTTGGTGGCGCGCAGTTGTGAGATCTCGGCACCGTAGTCCAACTGGTTGAGCTGGGTGTAGGTCTCGGACGCGACGGCGCCCTTGTAGAAGCGCTTAAAGCCCGTCAGCGCGTCTTTACCTGCGGGGTAGTTGGGGGCGATCAGCGCCACGTTCTTGAAGCCCTTGTCCAGCATGGTCTTGCCGACGGCCTCGTGCAGGTTGTCGTTTTGCCACGATGCGCTAAAAAAGTACGGGTTGCACTGCTCACCGGCGTACTGCGAGGGGCCAGCATTGGCACTGATGTAGAAGGTCTTGGACTGGAAGGTGGGTGCACCCACCGCCAGCATCACGTTGGAGAAGACAATGCCCGTCAGAAAGTCGACCTTCTCGCGCTTGACCAGTCGGTCCGCCGTTTGCCGGCCGACGTCCGGACTGGCCTGGTCGTCGGCGATCACCACTTCGGCAGCGCGGCCACCCAGCTTGCCTCCGCCCAGTTTGACCGCGAGTTGGAAGCCATCGCGAATGTCCACACCCAGACCGGCACCAGGGCCGGACAGCGTGCTGAGCAGGCCGATTTTGACCGGCTCGGATGATTGAGCGGCCGCAGACAGCGCAGTCACAGTGGCCGCGGTTGCAACCAGGGTGCGCAGGACGGATGGGCGGGGTGTACGGTTCACAGTGGTTCCTTTGGGTTGATCAGACAATCGTGGAAGTGAAAGGCATATCAGGCCAGGTCCCGCAGCTTGAAGCGCTGCAGCTTTCCGGTCTGGGTGCGGGGAAGCATACTGACAAATGTGATGGAGCGCGGGTACTTGTAAGGTGCTATCGTGTTCTTCACAAAATCTTGCAGCTCTTTGACCAGTGCGTCGTTGCCTACCAAGCCAGCGCGCAGCGTCACAAAGGCGTGCACGATCTGCCCGCGCTCTTCGTCGGCGGCGCCGATCACCGCGCACTCGGCCACGGCGGGGTGCAGCAGCAAGGCTTCTTCGACCTCGGGGCCCGCAATGTTATAGCCGCTGGAGACGATCATGTCGTCGGTGCGCGCCTGGTAAATGAAGTAGCCCTCGGCGTCCATCTTGTAGGCATCGCCCGTCAGGTTCCAGCCGTTGCGCACATACATGGTTTGTCGCTCATCAGCCAGGTAGCGGCACCCGGTGGGGCCACGCACTGCCAGCTTGCCGACCGTGCCCACGGGCACCGGGTTGCCCTCTTCATCCACCACTTGGGCTTGATAGCCGGGCACCACTTTCCCGGTGGCACCGGGGAGCGCATGGGCCTCGTCTGCCGAGATGAAAATGTGCAACAACTCAGTGGCACCAATGCCGTCAATCATTTCAAGACCTGTCGCTTCGCGCCACAGCGTGCGGGTGGCGGCTGGCAGGGCTTCGCCCGCGGACACACAGCGGCGCAGCGTGCTGTTGCGCAGAGCGTCGCCATGCGGCGCCAAAGCGCGGTACGACGTTGGCGCGGTCACCAACACCGTAGCGCCGAAGGCCTGAATACCTTCCAGCAACTGGGGCGGACCCGCCTTCTCCAACAACACGCTGGACGCGCCCACTGACATGGGGAACAAGACCAAGCCACCCAGGCCAAAGGTGAAGGCCAGCGGTGGGCTACCAATGAAAACGTCATCTGCGCAGGGTTTCAGCACATGGCGCGGCCAGCAGGCGCAAATGGCCATCACGTCCCGGTGGAAGTGCATCGTGGCTTTGGGAACACCGGTCGTGCCGGAAGTGAAGGCAATGATGCAGGTATCGTCCGACGCGGTATCGGCGTTGGCAAAAAAAGCGCTGTGGCGAGCCATGGCTGCGTCCAGACCAGCAGGGCCATCGTCGTTGAAATAGCGAACGGTGTGCAACGCAGCGCATTGCTGGGCCGCACTCTGCACCTCCACAGCCAGGTAGAAGTCGCATAGCGCGTGGCGGATCTGCGCCTTGTCGATGACGGACTTGAGCTCTTTGGCGCGCAATAGCGGCATCGTGGCCACGGCAATGGCCCCTGCCTTGATAACGGCAAACCAGCAGGCCACCATCATCGCGCTATTGGGGGCATGCAAGAGCACGCGGTTGCCCGGCACCACACCCATGTCGTGCACCAGCACATTGGCGATTCGGTTGGCCTTGTCTTGCAGGTCGGCATAGGTCCAGCTTAGACCGGCTGCGCGTATGCAGATTCGACTGCCGTTGCCTTCCAGAATGTGCCTGTCGAGCAGCTCGCTGGCGCAATTCAACTGCGCGGTGAACTGCAACTCCGGCAGATCGAACAGGTACTGCGGCTGATGTTCAGCGGCTGGCAGGTTGTCGCGCGCAAAGGTGTCGGTGTGGGCACTGGACATGGTGGATTTACTGAGTTTTTGCGGGACAGACCGTAGCGAAGCGAAGCTCTGTCCTCAACTTTTTAGAACTGCTTGAGAGGCTTCTTTGAGCAAGTCTTTCGCAATGATCAACTGCTGCACCTCGGTGGCACCTTCATAGATGCGCAGCGAGCGGATCTCGCGATACAGGCGCTCAACAATGTGACCACTGACCACACCCATGCCACCCCATATTTGCACAGCCGCGTCAATGACTTGCTGTGCGCCTTCGGTGGCCACCATCTTGGCCATAGCCGCTTCACGCGTCACAGTGCGGCCCTGGTCGCGCAACCAGGCGGCGCGGTAGGTCAGCAAGGCGCTGCTGTCTACGGTGGTCGCCATGTGCGCCAGCTTGGCCTGCGTCAATTGAAAATCGGCCAACGTCTGGTTGAACATCTTGCGCGTGGTGGCGCGGGCCAGCGCTTCATCCAGCGCGCGGCGGGCAAAGCCAAGTGACGCGGCCGCTACCGACGTGCGGAACACATCCAGCGTGCGCATGGCCACCTTGAAGCCCTCGCCTGCGCCGCCTACGCGCTGGGTCATTGGAACCTTGCATTCGGTGAACCGCAGAGTGGCCAAGGGGTGCGGAGCGATCACGTCGATACGCTCGGCAATCGCAAGACCCGGCGTGTCTGCATCCACAATAAAGGCACTGATGCCACGGGCACCGGGGGCCTCTCCGCTGCGTGCAAACACGACATAGAAGTCGGCAATGCCGCCATTCGATATCCAGGTCTTGCTGCCATTGAGGACAGCGTGGTCTTCTTCAATACGGGCGCTGCATTGCATCGCAGCTACGTCGGATCCAGCGTCGGGTTCGCTCAGGGCAAACGCGGCTATCGCCTCGCCGCGCGCCACCCGTGTCAGGTAACGTTGCTTTTGGTCGTCTGTTCCCGCCAGGCTGATGGCGCCGGAGCCCAGACCCTGCATCGCAAACGCGAAATCAGCAAGGCCGGAGTGACGGGCCAGCGTCTCGCGGATCAGGCAGATGGAGCGGGTGTCTATGCTGTCACCGGCCCCGCCGTAGGCCGTGCCACCCACGGCATATCTCAGCCAGCCCGCAGCGCCCAGTTGCCGCACCAGTGCTTTGCATTCGGCATCTACATCATGGCCATGGGCTAGGGGGATGTGTTCAGTGGCCCAAGCGTCCAGCGTGTGCGCCAAGTTGCTGTGTTGGGGCGCAAAGAAGGGCCAGTCCAGGTAGGTGGTGTCGCTCATATCATGTTTCTATCAGTTGCCCTGAAACACTGGCTTTTGCTTGACAACAAAGGCTGCGTACGCGCGGTGGTAGTCCTGCGTCAGCATGCAGATGGCCTGGGCCTGCGCTTCGGCCTCAATTGCCTGGTCTATGGACATGGACCACTCTTGGTGCAACATGGTCTTGGTCATGCCGTTGGCAAACGTAGGACCGGCCACCAGATCAGCAGCCAAGGCATGCGCTGCGACAGCCAGATCTTCGGGCGCACACAGGCGGTTGAAGAAGCCACTGCGTTCGGCCTCGGCACCGCCGATGGAGCGACCGGTATACAGCCACTCGCTGGCACGGCCCTGGCCGATGATGCGCGGCAGCATGGCGCAGGCGCCCATGTCGCAGCCCGCAAGACCTACGCGGTTGAACAGAAATGCGGTCTTGCTACGCTCGGTGCCCAGGCGCATGTCGGACGCCATGGAAATGATGGCACCGGCACCAGCGCACACGCCATCCACCGCGGCAATGATGGGCTGCGGGCAGGCGCGCATGGCTTTTACCAAGTCACCGGTCATGCGGGTGAACATCAATAGCTCGGGCGCTTTCAACTGGATCAGCGGGCCAATGATTTCATGTACATCGCCGCCCGAGCAAAAGTTATAGCCCGCACCGGTGACAACCACGGCGTGCACGTCGGTGGCGTATTTCAGCTGACCAAACAGGTCGCGCAACTCCACATACGAGTCAAAGGTCAGCGGGTTCTTGCGGTCCGGTCGGTTCAGCATGATGGTGGCCACACCCGCCTCCAGCTTCCACAAGAAGTGCAGCGGCTGGTAGCCTGCCAAGGGCTTGTGGTTGCCAGCCTGGAGTGCCGGATCCAGCGTGGTTACAGGGTGGTCTGTGTTGTTCATTTGCTGTCCTTGATAGGGTTGTCTTGTTGGCGCACCAGTTGCACACGCAGCGTGCCTAACTGGTTGTAGAGCTGCTGGACGGTGCTGGCTGGCAAACCGGAGAACAGGTCCAGAATCCATTGCTCGTGTTCTTCGGCCATGGCCTCAAAGGTGTCGCTGCCCTTGGCGGTCAAACACACGATCCAGGCGCGGCGGTCTTGCGGGTTGTTGATGCGCGAGACCAGGCCTTCGCGCTCCAGCTCATCAGTCACACCGGTCACATTGCCACCAGTCACCATCAGAAAACGCGACAGCTCGCTCATCTTCAGCCCCTCAGGCTGGCGGTAAAGCTGGGCCAGGTAGTCAAAGCGCGGCAACGAGATGTCAAACCGGATGCGCAGACGTTTGCGAATTTCGTCTTCAATCTGCGTGGTGCAGGCCAGCATGCGCAGCCAGAGTTTCAGCGTGGCGTGGTCGCCCCCGCTGGAGCGGGCCTCATGACCCAATTCGTCGGCATCGTTTAACAAGCTACGGCTGAGATCAGTTTTGCTCATTGCATAACCTCTCCACCGCAGACAGCAATCGATTGCCCGTTGATGGCACTGGCAGCGGGGCCGCACAACCAGACCACGGTGTCTGCCACTTCAGCGGCCTGCACCAGGCGGCCTTGCGGGTTGCCTGCCGTGAATTCCGCGCGGGCTTGTTCTTCGGTGCGGCCGGTCTTGGCCATGACGTTGGCGATGCTGTTGCGCACGATGTCGGTCTCGGTAAAGCCCGGGCAGACCGCATTAACCGTCACACCCTTCTTGGCAAATTCCAACGCTAAGGCACGGGTCAGGCCGACCACACCATGCTTGGCGGCGCAGTACGCGGCCACATAGGCGTAGCCGGTCAAACCCGCCGTGCTGGCAATGTTGACAACACGCCCCCACTGCGCGGCCAGCATGTCGGGCACGGCGGCCTGCGTGCACAGCACCGTTCCTGTCAAGTTGACCGCCAGCATCTGGTTCCACAGGTCGGCGTCCGTCTTCAGGAAGGGTGCGCTGCTGGCTTGGCCGGCGTTATTGACGAGGATGGAGATGGGGCCGAAGCGCCCGCGAGCGCTTTCGAACGCAGCCTGCACCTGCTCGGCATTTGACACATCAGCGGTGACTGCATGCATGCTTTCCGGTTGCTCGGCAACCAATGCCTGCAGTGTTTCCAAATTGCGCCCCACAACCGTCACATTCGCGCCCTGCACAAACAACAAGCGCGCAATGGCTGCGCCTATGCCTTGACCCCCTCCGGTAACAACGGCATGGCGGTCCTGCAAGATGTTGCCGTTTGCCATGCGGTTCAAGCCTCGGACGCACGCGCTGGGGACTGGGCTGCAGCGGCAGCCAGCGCCTTCTCACGCTGGAAGTTTGCTTCCATCTGCGTCTTACCCGAAACATATTGCTGGGGCCACGCGATTGCTGTGTAGCCAATCTTGGCAGCCTCGGTCAATGTCCACGCCGGGTTGGCCAGATGCGGGCGCGCTACCGCGCACAGGTCGGCGCGGCCCGCCGAGATGATGCTGTTGACATGGTCGGCCTCGCTGATGGCCCCCACGGCGACGGTGGCAATGCCAGCCTCCTGGCGGATACGGTCGGCGAACGGGGTTTGGAACATGCGGCCATAGATCGGTTTTTCTTGCTTGCTGACCTGGCCGGAAGAGCAATCGATCAGGTCTGCACCGGCCGCCCTGAACGCCCTGGCAATCTCAACCGCGTCGGTCGGGGTGATGCCACCCTCCACCCAGTCGTGTGCCGAGATACGCACCGATAGAGGCCTATCTTCGGGCCATGCTGCGCGCACCGCTTCAAACACCTCCAGCGGATAGCACAAGCGGTTTTCCAGGCTGCCGCCATATGCATCGTCACGCTGGTTGGTAAGTGGAGAAATGAAGCTGGATAACAAATAGCCGTGGGCACAGTGCAGCTCCAGCCAGTCCACACCAATCTCTGCCGCCGCGCGCGTGCTCGCCACAAACTGAGCCGTCACCGCGTCCATATCGGTACGGGTCATGGCCCGCGCGGTTTGGCTCACGCCTTCCAGATACTGCTGGGCTGAGGCCGACACGATGCGCCAGTTGCCAGACGGCAAGGGTTGGTCTATGCCTTCCCACGCCACGCGGGTGGAGGCCTTGGCGCCAGCATGGCCGATCTGCATCGCAAACTTGGCGTCACTATGGGCATGTACCCAATCGACGATACGTTTCCAGGCGACCGAGTGCTCCGGCGCATACAGACCCGGGCAGCCCGGTGTGATGCGCCCCTCGGCACTGACACAGGTCATCTCGGCGAACACCATGCCCGCGCCGCCCATGGCGCGCGCGCCCAGATGCACCAGGTGGTAGTCACCCGCCACGCCATCCACGGCAGAATACTGCGCCATCGGTGACACCACGACACGGTTCTTCAAGGTCAATCCACGCACGCTGTAGGGCGTGAACATGGGCGGCGGCGCAGCCTGGCCGGGCACCAGTTGCATGCCGGCGCGCCGGGCAAACCAGGCTTCGAAATCACCCAACCATTTGGCATCGCGCAGGCGCAGGTTTTCGTGGCTGATGCGCTGACTGCGGGTCAGCATCGAATACATGAATTGCGGACCGTCCAACTGGTCACAGTATCGGTCGCCGCAGGCTTCGAACCACTCCATCGCGTTCCAGGCGGCGTTTTGCAGGCGCAGCACGTCCACATGGCGCAGCGCCTGGTAACGCGCCAGCACAGCCGGTATGTGCTCGGCCGTGTCGCCCTGGTCGCGAAACTGGCGCGCCAGCTCAATCGCGTCTTCAATCGCCAGTTTGGTGCCCGAGCCAATGGCGAAATGTGCCGTGTGCACCGCGTCACCCATCAGCACCACGTGGCTGCGGCCATTGAAGAACGACCACTGCTCACACTTGACGCGCTGAAAATTCAACCAGGCCGAACCGCGCAGGTGGCGCGCATTGGTCATCAGCTTTGCGCCTTTGAGATTCTTGGCAAAGACCTTCTCGCAAAACGCGATGGATTCTTCCTGGTCAGCCAGGTCAAGGCGGTGCGCCTGCCAAACGTGCTCGGGGCATTCCACAATGAAGGTCGTCGTTTCTTGGTCAAACTTATAGATGTGGGCCTGGAACCAGCCGTGCTCGGTCTTCTCAAACAAGAAGGTGAACGCGTCATACAGCTTGTGCGTGCCCAGCCATATGAAGCGGTTGGGCCGCACCACGATGTCTGGCTTGAACACATCTTCGTGTTGGTAGCGAATGCGGGAGTTGATGCCGTCGCTGGCGATGACCAGGTCGGCGTCGGGGTATTGCAGATCAGACTCGGCATCTACCTCGAACTCCAGTTTGACGCCCAGCTGTTCACAGCGGCGCTGCAAAATGTTGAGTAGCTTTTTGCGGCCAATACCAACAAAGCCATGACCGCCCGAACGCATCACTTCGCCCTTGATGCCCACCTCGATATCGTCCCAGTGGTTGAAGGCCTGCTCAATCTCGGACGCACTGGCGGGGTCCCAAACGCGCATGTTGTCCATGGTGGCGTCAGAAAACACAACGCCCCAGCCAAAGGTGTCGTAGGGCTTGTTGCGCTCCACCACCGTGATGTCGTGTAACGGGTTGGCCTGCTTCATCAGCAGTGCGAAATACAGCCCAGCGGGGCCGCCACCTATGCACACGATATTCATTGCAACTCCAGCTCCGGGATTTGCAATTAGTTTAGACTTAAACCTTTAGTTGTCAAGTAATTGAGGGAAAACCACTAGCCCGTTTCGCACCGCATAGTCGTGCGAACAGCGGTCCAGACCCCCTATTCGTACAGCGGCTTGCCGCCCCCGTCACGCACCAGTTGCCACAACGTTGCGACGGCCCGTGACGTACTTTCGGCCATGGGAACATAGTTGGATTCGCTGGCGAATTTGCCACCTTCCTTGTAGGCCCACGTGAAGAATTTAAGGACTTCTCGGGCCTGCTCTGGCTTGTCTTGCACCTTGCGAATCAAGACAAAGGTCGCGCCAGTAATGGGCCAGGCGCCTTGGCCTCTTTCCTCGGTGAGAATTTCCGAGAAGCTGGAGTTCTCCCAGTTGCCGCTGACAGCTGCGGCCAGGCTTTGGGGACTGGGCGCCACAAATGCACCACTTTGATTTTTCAACTGCGTGTAGTTCAGGTTGTGGCTGAAGGCATAACCATAGTCCACAAATCCGATCGCTCCCGGAAGGCGCTGCACGAACTTCGCTACGCCCTCGTCCCCCTTACCCCCCAAGCCCACGGTCCATGGCACCGTAACACCGCGACCCAGTCGGGTCTTCCATTCAGGGCTGATCTTGGAGAGGTAATCGGTAAACAGCAGGGTGGAGCCCGAACTGTCGGAACGTCGAACCACGGCTATGGCCAGGTTGGGCAATGAGGTGCCAGGATTGAGTTGGGTGATGGCGCTGTCGTCCCAGGCAATGATTTTCCCCAGATAAATATCAGCCAATACTGGGCCCGAGAGCTTTACATCGCCCGGTTTGGTGTTGGGCAGGTTCACGATGGGGACCACACCACCCAAAAGTGTTGGAAACTGCAGCAGGCCATTCTTTTCCAACAGGGCACCCGACAGTGGGCTATCGGACGCACCAAAGTCCACCGCCTTCGCGGTAATTTGTGCCACGCCGCTCCCCGAGCCGATGGATTGGTAAACCACCTTATTGCCGGTGGACTGTTTATAGGCCCGAGCCCATTTCGCATAGACAGGCGCGGGCAACGACGCTCCCGCGCCCAACACTTCTGCGGCCTGTGCCATCGGCAAAGCAAGCGACAAGGCTGCCACCATACACAGGCTGCGTCGACCAATCAAAGGCATATATACCCCCTCATTTACGTTGCTAATGCACGCTGCCAGCGGCCGCGCTGCTAGATGCTTGTTGGCCACGCTCCCAAGCGTAGGCCTGGTCGACCAATTGCTCGAAAAACTTTCCACGCTCCAACAGTAGGGCCTTTACTCCTGGTTCTAGCGACTCTTCCAACCCGAATTCATCTACTGGCATACGGTCCAATTGCACCTGCTTCATCAGACGCTTGATTTCCGCGGCCGCATGGGCAGGAGACTGCAGGAGCACCAGCTTGTTGGCGCGCTGCGGATTGTTGGGAACATGGCATTGCAGGCACTGGCTCTCGCGCAGAGAGAGCGCCAGCGCACGGTAAGCGCTGTCCATCCCCTGCTTGTAAGGGTTCGCGGCGTCAAACAGTCCATCGAACAGGGTAACCGCAGGCTGGGTCTTACCCTCTCCATCGGTCCACAGCCACTTGCCATCAAAGGCCGGGGGCGTGATGCTTTGCACTGGCACCGCAGGTGAGCCTTCGCCAAGCCGGGTGAACTGAACGATGCGCGCCTTGCCGGTTTTGGGGTCTATCCAGAAGAGCATGGCCTTGGCGTTCTCGTACGTGCTCCACTTGTTTGCATCGTGCCAAAAGGGGTAAGGAAACTGACCCGGCTGCAGGCGGTTGCGAAAGCCCACGCCCAGTTTGACCAAAAACAAATCATTGGGGGCGGAGTAGCTGACCGTGTAGCGACCGTCAAACATGAACAAGGGCATGTACATGCCAGCCAAAGCCTCTGGAGCAAGCTGGGTCAGCACAGAATCTTTTAACGAGGTCGTCAAGTCGTTTTGGCGGCCCCACAACGTGTAGGGGCTCAGGGCGCCCACCAATTGCGTACTGCTAAACAAGCCCTTGCGGCAGGCGTCGAACGCTGACTGGCTGGCGGCATCCGCGATCGGGCATAGCTTGGACAGGTGCGCCGCGAGTGCACCGACTTCTCGCTCAATGGCCGCAGCATCCCTCACCGTGGTTCCGGTGGCCAGCGTCGGCATCGCCGCCTGGCAAGCGAATACAAGTCCGAAGGTGCAGAAAATCGTTCTTAACTTCAATGTGACACAGAACATGGTAAATCCTCTTAACGGGCGCGGTTACAACAGCCGTCAACGCCTAGGAGCCATTGCGATACTGGTCGTACACCTGGTCAAAAATTCCGCCATCCTGAAAATGCACGCGGTCTATGGTCTGCCAGTCCTTGTACAAATCAACGGCCTTGAAAAGTTTGAGTGGTGTGAATTGCTTTTCATATTGGCTGGCCACGGCGGGGTCGGTAGGGCGATAGAAGTGACTGGCGGCAATGGATTGACCCTCAGCGCTATACAGATACTGCAGGTAGGCCTCGGCTAGCTTGCGCGAGCCACGCTGGTCTACAACCTTGTCGATAACGGCCACCGGCGGCTCGGCCACGACCGAAACTGAGGGCACCACAATCTGAAACAGTTCGGGGTATTGCGCCACAACCTGAAAGGCTTCGTTCTCCCATGAGACCATGACGTCGCCTTCCTTTCGGTTAACGAAAGTGTTGGATGCCCCCCGTGCGGTGTATTCCAGAACCTTGTTGTTGTTGTACAGCCGCTTCAGATAGTCTCGGGCACTGGCTTCGGTGCCACCTGGCTTTCTGAGTGCATAGCCCCAAGCCGCCAGATGGCTCCATCGTGCGCCGCCGGAAGACTTGGGGTTGGACATCACCACCTGTACGCCCCAGCGCACCAGGTCGGGCCAGTCTTTGATGGACTTAGGGTTGCCTTTGTGGACCAGAAACACGATGGTGGAGTAGTAAGGAGTGGAACCTTGTGGCAGACGTTGCTTCCAGTTCTCTGACACAAAGTGGTTGCTGGCGATTTCGTCAACATCCAGCGGCACAGACAAGGTCACCACATCGGCCGCCATGCCGTTATTGACCAGACTGGCCTGGGTACTGGAGTTGGCATGGGATTGGATGATGGCAACCGACTCACCGGTCTTGGCCTTCCAGTAGCGCGCGAATGCGGGGTTATAGGCCGCAAACATTTCCTTCGTCGCGGTGTAGGAGGCATTGGTCAGGGTCGTATCCGCACCAGCGGCTACCGCAACACAAATCAACAGCGCGGCAAGCACCGTGCGCAACAGACCTTTGCTGAGGCACGTCATTGCAGGCTCACTACAAGAGATGCCGGGTGTTTGCGCCACCGAAACGGTATGACATAGGCCTTGGTGTTGCGCGGCATGTGTATGGCCTGGGCGGCGCCGCGCACAATAACCGGTACCGAGATCATGAAGTCCGGACCAAAGTGCAAACGTGCATTGCCGGCAATGGTGTTGGCAATCTCGCCCGCCAGGTCGCACAGGTTGTGGTCGGACACGTCCGTCTCACCCACATGCAGTAACAGCGCACGCAACAGATCGGGACCCGCAGTGAGATAGACACAGCCCTGGCGCGCACCCGAGATGCCGATCACGCCGGTGAAGTCGAGCATGGGCAGGTCGGTTATATCCCCCAGATAAGGGCTCCCGGTGTCCGGCGTCTTGCTGGTCTCACTCTCAAAGTAGTTTTGAACGATCCCGACAAATATGCGTAGTTGGTCTTCGTCCATGTTATGCCCCTGTTAGAAGTTCGTCCATCGCTTCGGTCAGGTCGTCGTCAGAGAAGGGCTTGCAAAGAAAGCCCTGCGCGCCCTCCTTCAACGCCTGAATGGCGGTTGCTTTATCGGCCAGGGCTGAAACAACCAATATCTTGATGTCTGGCTTGATCTTCTTGAGCTTGCGTATGCACTCCAGTCCATCCATCCGCGGCATGGTCAGGTCCATGGTCACAATGTCGGGCTTGTCTGGCATGAACCGCTCAACCGCCTCTTCGCCATTGGAGGCGGTAGCTACGACGCGCATGTTGTGCCGCGTCAGGGCGCGCGATATTTTGCCGCGAATGACGTTTGAGTCGTCGATTATCATGAGTTTGAGTTCCATCAGCTATGAGCCTCCGATTGCAGCGCAAGCGTTGCGAGGTTGGACGATGCAAACAAGTGGGCCGGAATTTGCACGCGAAAGTGGCAATACTTGCCAGGCGCAGTGCCAATGTGGATGCGTCCCCGCAACCGCGCGACGAGGTCTCGAACCACATCCAAGCCCACGCCCCGCCCAGCATCTTCGTCAATGGTGTCGTGCGTAGAAAAACCGGGTTTGAATATCAACTCGGTCAATTGGCGCACGTCTGCAACCTTTGCCTTCTCTGGATTCAAAGAGCCGATGCGCACCGCAGCCTGGCGCAGCTTCTCAACATTGATGCCTGCGCCGTCGTCTCTGAAGCTTAGCTCCAACGCGCCATCGCCCGCCTCCGACAGATAGACGGCTATGGCTCCATGCTCACCCTTGCCCTGGTGGACGCGCTCTTGTGGCGTCTCCAGACCATGTGTGACAGCATTGCGGATGAATTGGGTGACGATGGTGTCTATGGTTTCACGCATGGACTTCGTTATGGTTTCCAGATCTACCCCGTGGTATGTCAGCTCGGCCTTCTTCCCCTTGCGGCTGGCAATCTGCTGGGCAAGGTTGCGCCATTGGGTCACAAAAGGGGAGCTCTGCCGCACCGGGTCGTGCACGGGCTTGGGCGGCTCCACGTTGACGACACCACGCACTTGGGCAATGCGTGCCATGGCCTCTTGGACGGCGTGCAACTCACCATAAATGGTCCGTACGCGCACAATCACTGGCAACAAATCTTCGTTCTGCAATTGCGGCTTGTTGCGCAGCCCCTGCAACAGATCTTCAAAACTGTGCAACGAGGTGGCAATGGCTTGCAGACTGAGGGCCGCAGCATCACCCTTGATGCGGTGCGCAATACGGAAGAAATGGTCAATGTCGGCAGTGGCGACGCCCGATGCAGACCCGCCTTTGAGCGCTTCGTTGATGCGGTTGAGGCCGGCAACAGCGCCTTCCAGAAAGTCTCGCATCTGGCCAGGGTCTGCCTGCAGGATATAGACCATCATGGCCATCTGGTCTTGAACTTGCCGTTCGCTGTTGATCAGCTCCCGCTCCAGTTTGACACGGCGGGTAATGTCAGAGGCCGTGACCAACAGGTGCGTGATCTTGCCCTTGTTCACAACGCGGTTGAAGCGAAAATTCAGGAACCGTGTCTCTACGGTCCCGTTGTCGCGGGTGTTATTGATCTCGAGTGCATCCAAGGGGTTCAGGCTGGCGACCAGCTTTTCTTTCACATCGAAGCGCAGCAGCAGTTCAATGTACTCCTTGGTTGTATCCAGAGTCTTTTGCGAGACCATGGGTTTGAGCAGCGCCAGAAAGTCACCACCAGGCTTCACCATAACACCCAACACCTGGCCCAACGCGCTGGATGTCTGGCTGCCAATATGGAAGTTGTTGTCCAGCAGGAATAGGCCTTCCTGCATGGTGCGCAAGATGTTTTCGGTCTCCACTTGCATGCGCTCCACCTCGCTATCACTAGCGCGCAGGCGCCCCAGAAAGACGTAAACAATGAGCGAGAAATTCAGAAACGCCAGAGCAATACCTGCGGTCTGGATCTTTCGAAGGGTCGAGGCCTTGTCGGCCGACAGCGACTCCATGCGTGTGGTCAATAGATTCGATGTTTCCAGCAGGTTGAGGTTGTCCGGCACCAGCACTTGCAGCAGTGCGCCAAAGTCTGCCGACGAGACTTTCTCCTTCTTGCGCAGTTCCTGGACCTGCACATTGATAGGCGTCCACAACTCATCGAGCAGCTTAAAGAAGGCTGCGGCCTGCACGTCGTCTTGCGGGGTCAGCGCAACACGGGCGCCACTCTCCAATTGCATACCGCCCTCACGGAAAGCGGCCAACGCCAGGTTCAATGCGTCAACGGTGGAGTACAAGTCTTTCAGCTCCGAAAAACTGGTCGTTCCATTGCTGTCGATCACGCCCTGCGTGCTGCCCTGCTCCAGCAGCAGCACCGTCTTCACCACCTGTTGAACCTGGGTGCGCTGTTGGCCCGCCAAGTTCAATGACACGGCGTCAGCTGCGATCTGGCGCGATATTACAAAGGTCAACACCATCACACCGCCAAAAATTACGAGGAACACAGCGGTCAACAAAATCACCAGGCGGTACTTACCGAGGTTCAACATAACGTGTTACTTTTGTAGCAAACGGGGATACACATGACCAGCGGTCAGGCTTCCAGCGCCATGGAATACGGACGGTGAGACCCGGTGAGGTCAGTCTGAACCTCGCAGCTAATAGAGCAGGCAAATACGGGGTTGCCATCCACGATGGTGGGAGGAGCCAGCCGGTGCGCTCGGAAGCCCGCGATACGCAACAGCCGCTCTACGCCAAGCGGGGAGACTGTGATGAAGCGTTTGGCGCCATGGCGCGCAGCGCACTCCAGCGAGGCTTGCAACAGGCCAACTGCGATGGGAGACGAAAACTGGGCCAACGCAGACCCAGTCGGCGCTGTGAAATCAACAGCGGCGAAACGCGACAGCTCCCACACGTCTGGTGAATGGGGTGGTGGAACGCCATTGAGCAAGTGCGGAAACACCTCACCCAGCAAGTAGGGACGGGTTGTGGGCAATAGACGGGCGGTGCCTACGATCTCTTGTGCCGCGTTATGGGCCACAACGTAAACCGTGTCGTCACGGTCGAATTGGTCGTACTCCAGCGCATTTTCGCAGCGCAACTGCCAGCCCAACTTCTCGACGAAGACCCGGTGCCGGTAGCGCGCAACGCCGGCCATAATTTCTAACGACAGATCCGAAGATGTTCCGGTCACTATGTTCACGTGAACTCCTTTTTGGAAAGAGGAAATTCATTGAACCGCGCTTATTACCAGGGGGTAACTACCAGAAATGGTAGGAAAGGCAGAAGAGTGTAATCAAGCGTAACGAGAAGCAACGACAGCCGGCAAGACTTCGCGCCACGCCAATGCATCAACGATGGTTCCCAGTATTTCGAGATTGCTGTGCCATGTGGTGTCGTCACCCGAGTCGCGTGTCAGCAAGAGGTTGCTGCGCGGCAAACCGACCCGAGTCCAGCGTATCCCGGTGAGCGATACCTGCAGGCACCAGTCCCAACCGATGGAGATCAGGGGCGTCTTGGTGCTGATCCACTCGGTGTAACCGGATAGCGATGTTACTGTGCCACACGCAGGCACCGGGGACTCCATGTCTACACCCGACACCAGATGTTCCAAAGGCGTCGACAGCAGTTGATCCACTGTCAGGCGGATCATTCCATCAGGGGATAAGTACATAGGTTCAGCGAACAATAGGCCAACTTAATATAGGCCATAACCACCAGCAATTCAACAAAAACTAGTTCAGCAGGCCGAGCATGGCCGCACGTACGACGGCTGAGGTTCTGTTCGCGGCGCGCAGTTTGACAACCGAATTCTTGATGTGAAAATTGACCGTGTTTTCGGATATGCATAACAGTTCGGCTATTTCATTGGACGACTTTCCGTCGGCAGTCCACTTCAGCACTTCGACCTCACGCGATGTGAGATCAGGATGCGAGTCTTTCACCAGGTCAGACACAAACAGGCGCGACAGTGCCAAGTGTGAAATATTGACCAGCCATCGCATCTTGACTTCCTGACTCGCCAATTCAGCACGAGACAAAGGATCGCAAGATCGCGCCAACGACAGCATGCCGCCCACCCCTACCGCATCCAGACTGGATTGTGCCCAGCCGTGCCGCAGGCCGAACGACTGGCTCTCTTCCCACAGGGTGGGGGTGGCGTCAAACAGTGCGTGGGTCCACAGAAGCGGTGTTTGGGAAAGCCGTCCGTGGGCCACAGTGGGATCCGTTGCGAGGTAACCGGCGCTTGCATATCGCGCCTGCCACTCCAACGGATAGTTGCTGAGCATGACCGTGCGGGGGCTGGAAATAGGTGTCGGCAAACGCAGACCGTAGGCGCAGTATTCAAAACCCAAAGCGTGCGATGCGCTTTCGATCCGTTCAAAGATTTCGTCTACGGTACTCCCCGTATCGGTGATGCCCAGCAAGTCACCCTGCCAAGTGTTCATATGTTCTCCTCAGGTTCACTCAAGCTCACGCAAGTTCACGCAGTTTCCAACACTGTTCCATCTTACGCGCGTGTAAAAACTATTCAAGAAGTGGAGACAAAAGGTGAAAATGGGCATCTGCTGCCCTTGAACCGTTCTCGCAGAGTCGTCAAAATGCAGGGCATGACCGATTCCGACGAACTCGCCTTGCTATTAGCAAGGCGCCGCCAAAAGGGCTCTGACCGTACCGCTATTGATGACACCATATATGCGCGCTTTGGCTGTGTGCGTGCGGTGATGTACACAGACCTGGTGGGCTTTTCACGCGTGGTGGAGGCCTTTGGCATCCTGCATTTTTTGCAGTTGATCCAAGAGTCCGAGGAGTTGTTCCTGCCGCTGATACATCACCACGGAGGTACATGTATCAAGCATGAAGGTGATTCTCTGCTCGTGGTGTTCGACGCACCACAGCAGGCGTTGGCGGCGGCCCGGGCCATGGTGACGGCAACCGAGGCGGTGAACCCCGGGCGGGCGCCCGAAGACCGCATTGAAGTCTGCATAGGCTTGGGCTACGGCACTGTTTTGCGCATGGACGACGGTGATGTTTGGGGCGCCGAAGTCAATGCCGCATCCAAACTCGGCGAAGACCTTGCCAAGGGCAGTGAAGTGTTGGCTACGGAGGCATTGCGCAATTCCCTGCCCGGCGAGCCATTTGTGGAATGTGGCTCACTGTTTGGCACCCGCAGCATCTACCGCCTTGCGCCCGTGCCTGCGCTAGCGGCGTAAGCGCTGCCAGAGTGCACGACCGACATAGACATGTAGCGCCAGCCAAAGCCAGGGGTCCAAAACGGCGTCCCACACATTGCCACTGGGCAGGCGCGTTGCTGTGAACACCAGCACGGCTATCGGTGCAATCCATAAACGCAAGTTACGTACTGGTTCGGATGTGTGAACGACCAGCCATGGCAAGAGCGCAACAGCAAGTAAAACCACTACAGCAACCGAACTGAAACCCCATGCGTATAACTGCAGCGGCAACAGTGCAAATGTATCCAGTAACAGCGCCCAACCGGCCAACAACCCCACAGCGGCAAACCCCAGAGTTGCCCGGTGCGTGTCAGTGACCAACGGCATGCCGGATCGGGTCGAGAAAAAACGCGCACGCAAAAGTGCATCGCAGAGCAACACGCTGGCAATGCTCGGTGCCTGGAAGGCCAGCCCCAGCCAATAGGCGGGCGAATACGGACCGGGCACCCAAGTCCACAGCGCCAATATCAACGCCACACCCCATTGCCTGCCATCGAGCTTGCCAGCGGGGGCTGGCGTCCACCGGCCCACAAGGCTTGCACCTATGCAAGCCAACACCACACTCCAGCCCAGATGTAGCCAGACCTGACCCACAACAGCATGCGGCAATGTCGGCGTATCGGTCACCAGCATTGGCGTCAGCCAGTTGGGCCATGTTGCGATCATGGCTTAGCTCCAGACGTGGCTGCTGTCAAGCGCTGCCAGGCGATGCGTTGCCGGTCCACGGTGTAGCTTACCCACAAGCTGCCTTCGAACCAGACCATGGCAGGATAGGAAAATTCGTCATCGAATCCACCCTTCTCCAAAGTCTGAATCAAAAACCAATTGCGGCCATCGCGAGAGGCGCTAAGGTCCAGCGTGCCGCGCGAAGCCAACGATGAGTTGTGGGCCAATAACATTTGGCCGGCCGCGAGCCCCAACCCCGCAACGGCTGCGTCGGGGTTGTCCAGCACCAGATCCGGCAGATCGCTCCAATGCTGCCCACCGTCTTTGGTCTGAGCCACACCAATCTTGCCCTTGGGGCGCTCGTCACGCATATAGGCCAACCAACGCAGGGGCGACTGCACGACCAGGCTCGGCTGCAGCATGTAAGGACGCTGCGACAGGCGCACCATCCCCTGGTAGCCGCCGTTGCTGTCAAACCGCAGGGCCGTGGGGTATTTGACGCCAAGCTCAAAATGCACCGGCAACACCATCCCACCGTCAGCCAGTGGCAAGGGCGCATTGCGCACCAAAAAACTGGTGTTCCACAACCACGACAACGGCAACACACGCACGGGCTCAAAAGCCAATTCGGCCAAGCCATTGCCAGGGCTGCTCTGGCGCAAATGTAGAACGCGAGATGCCGCCCAACCGCCCCAGCCGGTGGCGACAACAAACAGGTTGACGCGGCCACTGCCGTCCATCCACGCCACCGGATTCCCCAAGCGGCGCAGACCATAGCCCAACTGTGCGCCCGCTACAAAGCGATTGACGACAAACCGGGCTGCCGTCCACCGCTGAGTTGCACGCAGATACTGCGACGCGGCAATCTGTACGTTAGGACCACTCTCGCGGTCACCCGAGAACCAGAAAACGGTCATCGCCGCCGCATGGTTGGCAGGCATGGGCAGCAAAGCACTGGCATGGGCTGCGGCCATGCCAACGGGCATGGGAATCTCACCTTTGGCGGCTACCTGTAGGTGCCCCAGATCAGGCACAACGGAGACCGCGGACAGTTCCGCAGAAGCAGGCGCCGGCGCACCGGGCCGCTGGCACAAATCCAGCGCCAAGACCACGCCTACCAGCAGGCACACGCACAGCAAGCGCCAGTAAACGGAACGGAGGGTCGGCGATGGCAGCAAGGGATGGCGTTCTGGGGTTGGGACCCCGGTATCTTAGTTGCAGGCGGTGACCACCACCCGACAAGTGCAAGATGGTGGCGCCGCATCTCACCATGTTCTTGCGCGAAGACATGGTCCATGTATGCGCCAGAGATGCCCACGGTAAGGCCGCCGACCTGGCGTGCGTAGCGGGAAAGCTGGGCGACGCCCGTGTCCTGCCACCGCCACCCGACTCGGGGGTATCTCAGCCCTAAGCCAATCTGGCCATTGGGGACCATCCGCGCGCCGGTAGCCCGATAGGGCCCGTTTGTTATGAACACGCGGGATGATTTCCAACCGGCATCCGCTGAATAACACCGGACCGAATGTGGTGGCTGGTCCTGGCCGGTCAGTGATCCCGTACACCCGCGTGAACCGAGTCGCGTTGCCAAATGCACTGACGGCCGGCTAGAAACCCGCTAGGAGGTCGCTCGCACAGCATGGATACGCTGCGGAAAAACCAATAGCTTCCAGCACGCGTAAATGTGCGGGTTAGAAGCGCGCCGCCTTCCGTTAGTCTAGGTAGTCTGAATAGTCCTTGCGCGTGTAGCCTTTCAAACCATCCCAGGGGACACTGTTTACCATTGCCGCAACCTCGACGGAGGTACGTTTGCTGGATGCACCACTGCGCGACTCCACCAACAGTGGCAGTTGTAGCTTTTTATTCCAGACCACTTTTAGCTGGCGGGTCGCGTCGCTTTGGGTGTAAGTGACCAGATCGCCATCGGTTGACACCGGCTTCATCTGTTTAAGGGCAGCAGGATCGATGAGGTAGTATGCCGCCGCCCAAGAACCGTCAAAGCCAACGTTATCGAAGTCGGTCCTGGATACGTCTACCAGCACCTTATCCTCACGAGAGGCCAAGCGGACCGTCGCCGACCCATCCGCCACACGCGTAACCCAGCGCGCAGCTGCAGCGGTGTCCAGATGCTTATGCGACTGACCGAGCTTGCCATGATCGTCCGCACGGTGCCAGCCGGTCGGCATCACTCGCTCGACCCAAACCTGATCTTGGCGGCGAACCATGTGTTCCGCAAACTCGGTTGTACGCTTCACGCCGTCTGCACCCGCAGACACTGCAAAGTGCCTAACCAGCAGATCAGCGTCCTGTGCTGCAACTGGAAGAGCAAACACCCCTGCCAGCACCACGATGCAAGGCGTCGCAATGCGATACAAACTTGTCCTCATCAGAAGCCAAACGCAGTCTTCATCAAGGTGTAGACCTTGGTGTTGTCCAGCGTACCCTTGAAGATTTTGCTACCTGCGCCAGTGGCAAACAGATTCACATCACCCCCACCGTGCGTTTCACTGCCCAAAGGCACGCCCACTTCCTGCAGAAAGTCCTTATTTCCTGAGGTGTCGACATTGGTGAGGTCATCTCGCGTCGCCTTGCGTGGACCACCCCCATTACCAAACACCAGCGTGGTGTACGGCAGACCATCAGCAGCCTTGGCAAGCTTCTTTGTTTTGACATCGGTCGATTTGCCGAGAATGTCGTTGCCGAGGTGCGAATAGCCATTGAACGCCATCGTGTGGTCGTGGTCGGCCGTAACGACCACCAAGGTGTTGCTCAGATCAACCTTGGCCAAGGCCGCTTTGATGGCATCGTCAAAGGCGATTGTGTCCGCAAGCGCCCGCTTGGCGTTGCTGCCATGCAATGCATGGTCGATTCGACCGCCCTCCACCATGAGGAAGTACCCATTGGTGTTCTTGGATAATGCGTCGATCGCCTTCACTGTCATTTGCGACAGACTCGGTTCCTTTGCAGGATCGCGGTCCAATTCATACGACATGTGCCCTTGCGAACCGGCCTGATCAAACAGGGCAATGATCTTCCCGTTGGGCGCGGCATTCATCGTGGTCAAGTCGTTGGCAAAGCTATAACCTTTGGCTTGCAGTTCGGCCACCAGATCCCGCCCGTCGGGTCGCCCTTTGGGCATGGTGGTTACGTTGAAAGGCCTCCAAAAGTAACTGGTTCCCCCCATCAGAACATCCACGCCAGCACCCAAAGCGCTGTTGTAACCGGCGCCGCCTGGTACGGCTTGCCGAGCGATTTCGTACTCGGCATTGCGGTTGCAGTGGTGCGAGTAGGTTGCCGCCGGAGTTGCGTGCGTCAAGCGGGCAGTAGAGACCACACCGGTAGCCTTGCCCTTGGCGATAGTCTGCTCGAGGATCGTGGGCACCGACGCGCCGTTACCTGTTTCGGGGCAGTTGGTCTTGGCGTTGGCAACCGCAGGTGTGACACTTGCATCACTGGACGGCTCCTTGGAGAAAGTATTGCCGTCCATGGACAATGTCTCGTTGCGGGACTTCACACCCGTCATGTACGCAGCCATGGAAGGCGCGCTGTCGGTAGTCTGACCATCGAGCGAATAGGTCTTGACCCGAGCTGTGCGGGGAAGCGTTTCCATGGTGAGTTGACCTGCCTCACCGTACTTGTAGATACGGCTGGCCGTCACTGTAACCGGACCCATACCGTCGCCCAGAAAGAAGATCACATTTTTGGCTTCGCCAGCGGCGAACGCAGGAACACTCAGGATTGCGCCTAGGCAAGTTGCTGCGGCAATAGTTTGGCGTGGAAAATTCATGCTTGGTAAACCTAGTTGATACCGTAGGGGTGAGAGATGGGGATAAACGCTGGAGGTCCTGCGGTCACAGACCTGCGGCCTTGCGGATCAATCCGAACACGGCGGTGTTATCGATGACGCCAGAAAAACTTTCCGCTCCCTTGCCGATGGCGCCCAAAAACACGTCGGCTCCGCCGTGGGTCTCGCTGCCGAGAGCGGTAGGAATGGTGGCTTCTTGGTGGTAGTTCTTATCGAAGACCATCGCATCCGTCAGTGCAGTACGTGTGGCTTGACGGTTTTCGCCGTTGCCGAAGCCGATGATTGAGAACGGGTTGCCGCTCGTATCCTTGCCGAGAACACCGTCAACATAACTGCGCAACAAACCTAACACACCCGGGCTGGCGTCTGTCGTCTTGCCCGTGCGCGCTGCGTAGCCATTGAGCACCAGCGTGTGATCATGATCAGCCGTGGCGACAATCAATGTATTCTTGAGGCCGGGGTCGATCACTTGCATCTTGTCAATGGCAATCTTGATTGCCGCGTCAAATGCCACGGTGTCCTGCAGCGCCTTGCGGGCGGTCGTTTCGTGCAATGCATGGTCGATGCGTCCACCTTCGACCATCAGAAACATGCCTTTGTTGTTGCTCTTGAGCTGATCAATGGCACGTGACGTCATTTCCGCCAAGCTGGGTTCTTTGCCTGCGTCGCGGTCCAGGTCGTAGGACATGTGGCTGGACGTAAAAAGACCCAACAGTTTTCCCGAGGTCGGGAGTGCGTTGAAGTCCGTCTTGTTGCCCGCGAAACTGTAACCAGCCGCCTTCATTTCAGCCACCAAATCACGGCTATCAGTGCGCGTGCTGCCTGCAGTTGCCTTGGGCTGGAAGTGGCGCAAACCGCCCCCCATGATGACGTCCACACCATCGCCGAGTGCAGCATTAAATCCGGACCCCTTGGGCACCATTTGTGTGGCAATTGCGTTTTCACCGTCACGGTGGCAGATATGGGAGTAAGTGGCTGCCGGGGTGGCGTGGGTGATGCGGGTGGTCGTCACGACCCCGGTGGCGAGCCCGGCGGTCTTGGCCAATTCGAGCAGCGTGGTGACGGGCGAGCCGTTACCGGACGCGGGGCAGGTGGAGTCTGCCCCACTCACGTAATCGGTACTGGTGCCTGCGTCATAGGCCGAGGTGTTGGCCGTCATGGCGATGACTTCATTGTTCATCTTCACACCGGTCATGTAGGCCGACATGGAAGGCGCGCTGTCAGTCACCTGCGAATTGGCAGAATAGGTTTTGACAAATGCCGTTTCTGGCAAGGTGTCAATCGTGAGTTCCCCATCTTCACCCACTGAGTAAATGCGAGCGGCAGTCATGGTGGTCATACCTAAACCGTCACCCAGAAAGAAAAGCACGTTTTTGGAAGCAATGGCAGTCGCGGTGCTGCCAGTGCCACCACATGCGGTTACCAGAACCGCGGTCAGCGCCAGGGTAGCGGCCGTTGCAATCACATGACATTTCATGGAAATCCTCAGTGTTCAAGTTAAGAAAACACTGAGTCTGGCGGCCCAGCATGTCAGATACATGACGGTTCAAGGAACGTTTCGTGACAGCACGGGCGGGCAATGTGTTTGGCCGCGACCGCGGAACCCATCCCCAGGGCTGAATCCGTTAAACCTAAATTAGCTTTGAGAAATAAGAGCTGTAGCCCTCGTGCATTGGCCGTAGTACGCTATGATTTTTGTAGCAAAATTAAACCATTGTTACCTGCGCATAAGCCCACGCCAGCCATGGCAGCAGGTCACGCAGATCGGCTGCCTCTACTGTCGCCCCGCACCAGATGCGCAGGCCGGCGGGTGCCTCCTTGTAGGCACCGATGTCATAGGCGACGCCCTCCCGTTCAACCAATGCGACCATTTTTTTGACCTGCTGCTCGCTGACCGAGAGCGTCATGCAGACGCTGGTGTTGGAGCGCGTAGCGGGGTCTTGGGCCAGGAACGAAATCCAGTCGTGGGCAGCGACAAACTCTTCGATGATTTGCAGGTTTGTTTGGCTGCGTGCGATGGTCCCCGTGATGCCTCCCAGGCTATCTACCCAGGCCAGCGCATCCAGGTAGTCGGATACACACAGCATCGATGGCGTGTTGATGGTGTCACCCTCAAACAAACTCTCCATCAGCTTGCCGTTGGATGTCATTCGAAAAATCTTGGGCAGAGGCCACGGCGGCGTGTAGCTCTCCAGGCGGGCGACCGCGCGCGGGCTCAGGATCAGCATGCCATGGCCGCCTTCGCCACCCAGCACTTTTTGCCAGGAGAATGTCACCACATCGAGCTTGATCCAAGGCAAATCCATTGCAAAGACAGCCGATGTGGCGTCACAAATGGTCAGGCCGGCACGGTCTGCAGGTATCCAGTCGCCGTTGGGTACTTTCACCCCCGAGGTCGTGCCGTTCCAGGTGAACACCACGTCGTTGTCGAAGTTCACACGGCCCAAGTCGGGCAGTTGACCATAGGGTGCATCGATGACATTGACAACGGGCAGTTTGAGCTGATTGACGATATCGTTGACCCAGGTGGCACCAAACGTTTCCCACGCCAGCACATCGACACCGCGCGGCCCCAACAGAGACCACATTGCCATTTCTACCGCACCGGTATCGGACGCGGGCACCACGGCCACGCGGTAGCCCGCTGGCAGGCCCAGTATGCGGGCGGTTTCGGAGCACGCCAGGCCCAGTGCCTTCTTACCCAATGCGGAGCGGTGCGATCGACCCAGCGTGTCCAACTGCAGCTTGGAGACGTCGTAGCCAGGGCGCTTGCTGCAAGGGCCAGAAGAAAAGTGGGGGTTCTGGGGTTTAACCGTGGGTTGCATCGTGGTCTCGGGTGGGAACAAAAAATAGTGGCAGCGCCTATTTCTCGGCGACAGCCTTGAGGTTGGCCAAGCCTCGCTCAAAGTCTTTGCCAATCATGCTGTCCATGCTGACAAAAATGCCCATCAGTTTGGCGATGTACGGGCTCGCGCCAAACATGGCCCAGGTCACGTTGGTCATGCCGTCATTGCCGGGGGTCAGCGTGTACAGCGTGGTGTTGTGCGCCTCAAACGGTTTGAGAAAATCCAGCTTCAATGCGACGCTGGTGTTGGGGATGGTTTGCAGAATCTCCATGCGCCCGGAGCCGACCGCGTCATTGCCCGTCCATGCATACACGGCGCCCGGACCACTGGGCGCGCCGCTATGGGTTGTCTGCATAGCGGGGTCCAGCTTTTGCCAGGGCGACCAACTCGGAAAAAAATGGAAGTCGTTGAGCAGTGCATAGACCTTGGCGGGCTCCGCTTTAACCGTGGTACTGCGTTCGACGCGGAAGGTGTCCGGCCGGGTGGCCGCAAAAAACAACAGCAGCACAAGGGCCATCAGCAAGCCGAACAGTATTTTCCTGACCATAGACAGGCTCCTTGAGAAAATGTTCTTCAACAACAACGCCGCACTATACCGAAAGGCGTAGGCGTCCCATGCGGCCGGGACACGCTCACGGGCCTTTTGCAATTGCACCGCGAGTTTTGCCTACTCAGCTTGCTGTGCGTCTTTGACGCGGTGCGACCCTCAACAACTTGCAGTCGCTTTTTAAACCGGAACGCCCATTCTGACTAACCTAAAGATGACCCAAATTGGGTATCAATATGGCGTTGTAGTTGGTCGGCAGAGGCAAACTGGACGGCGTGCCAGCCCTGTGCTCGGGCGGCCAAGACGTTGGCGAGCAAGTCATCGACAAACAGCGTTTGCGCAGGCTCCAGCGCGTAACGGGACTGCAGTAGTTGGTAAATCGTCGGATGGGGCTTGATGTGCAGCACGTCGCCCGAGAAAATGCCGCCATCAAACCATTTCAGGAAGTCATGGCGTCGTTCCAGCGCGCGGGCATAGGGCGGCGGCATGTTGGAAAGGTAGTACAGGCGCACGCCGGACTGCCGGCTGCGCAGCGCGCGCAGGTGCGCCAACAAGGCCACTGTCTCGGGGATGGGCTGCAGGCGCTCGCCGATGTGCTCAACCAGTTCGCGCAGGACTTGGATGTTCAAACCCAGGCGTTGGCCGGTGCGCTGAATCAGCACGTCCATTTCCAGCACGCCCTGGTCAAAGGCATTCCAGTCCGCGTGGGCAAACATGGCATGCGCCAGCTGGGCTGCAGTCTCGGTTGTCCCGGCCTGTTGCGGAAAGCTGTGGGCCAGTAGATCTGCCGGCTTCCAGGTGAACAGCACGGCACCAAAATCAAAAACAAAATTCATCGGGTAGGTGTTCCCGTCAAACGGTGATTGAATGCAGCCACCCCGCGGTCACGACCGCAGTAGAGCCAAGAGCCCTGCTGTTGACCCATCCAGCTCTTCGGCATTCCCATTCAACAGCCTGGCCTCCACATCCTTGGCCAGCACCTTGCCCAGCTCAACACCCCACTGGTCGAAACTATTGATACCCCAGACAGAGCCGCTGACGAACACTCGGTGCTCTTGCAAGGCAATCAAGGCGCCCAGCGTGGTCGGCGTCAATTCGTCCAACAGCAAAAAGGTACTGGGCCGGTTGCCCGGAAAATTCTTATGGCCTCCGCGATCTTCCTTGCCCTCCATCAACGCCTGCGCCTGCGCCAGCACATTAGCTAACAACAGGGTCTGGTGGCCCGCCAAGGCGTGCCGCGCCTTTTTCACCCCGACAAACTCGACGGGCACGACGTCGACTCCCTGGTGCAGCATTTGAAAGTAAGCGTGCTGGCCATTGGTGCCTGGCTCGCCCCACAACGCCGGTGAAGTTGCGAACGGCACAGCCTCTCCAGCGGCGTCTACCCGCTTGCCATTGCTCTCCATCTCCAACTGCTGCAAATAGGCCGGGTAGCGCTTGAGCGCGGCGTGGTAGGGCGCAATGCTGCGACTGGTAAAACCATGGAAATTGCGATACCACACGTCTAGCAGCCCTAAACGCATCGGTAAATTGCGGGCCAAATGGGCGGTGCGGAAGTGCTCGTCCATGTCGTGCGCGCCGGCCAGAAATTCGCGAAAACCCTGCGGCCCAATGGCAATCGCCAGCGGCAGGCCAATGGCTGACCATAACGAATAGCGCCCCCCCACCCAATCCCAAAAGCCAAAGGTGGTGCTGATGCCAAAGGCTTTGGCCGCTTCCACATTGGTCGTCAACGCCGCAAAATGCCGCGCTGTGTCTGTGCCACCCTGCGCCGCAAACCAGGCCTTGGCTGAGCGGGCATTGGTCATGGTCTCGATGGTGGTGAAGGTCTTGCTGGCAATCAGGAACAGCGTGCTCTCAGGCTTGAGTTTCCTCAGCACCGCGTCCAGCTCGTGCCCGTCCACGTTGGATACGAAGTGGAAACGCTTGCTGGGCATGGCAAAGGCGTCCAGCGCTGTCACCGCCATCTGCGGGCCCAGGTCCGAGCCGCCTATTCCGATATTCACCACGTCGCTGATGGCAGCATCGTCGCGCACGGCCTGCGCATACGCCAGCATGGCATCCAGCGTGGTGTGCACTCGTGTCAATTCAGTTGCTACAGTTTTGATAGCTGAGTGATTAGACTGTACGAGGGCTAGAGGCGGAAAACGTAAGAGCCAATGCATCACAGCCCGGTTTTCCGTGCTGTTGATCGCCTCACCCGCAAACATTGCATTGCGGTGCGCTTCTACGCCGCATTCGCGTGCCAGGTTCTGCAGCAAGACTTCGGTGTCTGCATCCAGCAAATTTTTGGACAGATCGGCAAACACATGGGGTGCGGTCTGGCTCAGGCGCGCAAAACGCACTGGATCTTTGGCAAAGGCTTGGCGCGCATCAAATGCGTGGCCGCTGCTGTCCCACGCGGCTTGCAGGGCACGCCAGGCGGAAGTGCGGTCACAACGGGTACGGGTCATGGGGTTTCACCTCATTTTTGAGGAAGTTACGCCCTGGCGCCTTCCTGCAAAGTTGTACGGAGTGGGAAGCTGTCGCGCGCCGCTCAGGCGGCCAACAACAATTGATCAAGCTTGACGGCATCGACGCAGAAAGCGCGAATGCCTTCGGACAGCTTCTCCGTGGCCATCGCATCTTCGTTGAGTGCCATGCGAAAGCCCCCTTCGTCGTAATGCACGTGCTGCAGGTCGAGCTTTTGTGCGCGACTTGCGTCCAAGGCACGCTCTAGCGGCGCGTGCGTTGCAGCAAGCGTGGCCAGCAAATCGGGGCTGATGGTCAGCAGGTCGCAACCGGCCAAAGCGGTGATTTGGCCCACATTGCGAAAGCTCGCGCCCATGACCTCGGTAGCAATGCCGAACTTCTTGTAGTAGTTGTAGATTTGGGTCACTGATTGCACGCCCGGATCGTGCGACTCTGCGCGCTCGGCCTCTACCCAAGCGGCGCCGGCGGATTTTTTGTGCCAATCGTAAATGCGGCCGACAAAAGGCGAAATCAGTTGCACCTTGGCGTGCCCGCACGCCACGGCCTGGCAGAACGAAAATAGCAGCGTCAGGTTGGTGTGGATGCCCTTGCGCTCCAGTTGCTCGGCGGCTTGAATGCCTTCCCAGGTGGCAGCAACCTTGATCAGCACACGGTCGATATGGATGCCCTGGGCCTGATAGAGCTCGATGAGCCGTTCGCCGCGCGCCACAGTGGCGCTGGTGTCAAAACTCAGGCGGGCATCGACCTCGGTGGACACACGGCCGGGAATGATCGACAAGATCTCGCATCCAAAACGTACCAGCAGGTGGTCCATAGTTTCGTCCAGCGGCCGGTCACGGAATTGGGCCACGGTGTCCTTGAGCAAGGGCGCGTAATCCGGCTTTTGGACAGCCTTGAGGATCAGCGAGGGGTTGGTGGTGGCGTCCTGCGGCTGGAAGGCACCGAGTTGCTTGAAGTCGCCGGTGTCTGCCACCACGGTGGTGAATTGTTTGAGTGCGTCGAGTTGATTCATGTGTTGAATTATCCGTGAAACAAAGTTACATTAACGCGTCTTCTTTCATGTAACTCTAATAATTGCTTATGAGCTTTGATCTTGTCTTGTTCGGCGGTACGGGTGATTTGGCCTGGCGCAAACTGATGCCCGCGCTGTTCCAGGCATTTCGCCATGGCTCCCTTCCCGAGGGCGGGCGCATCATTGGCGTGGGCCGGGACGACCTTAGCAACGAACAGTACCGGTCGCTGATCCAGTCACGGTTTGACAAGGTTGACCTTGCCAAGCGGCCCAGCGCTGAAGAGTTTGCGCGTTTTGCCGCGCTGTTGGAGTTTGTCCGAATGGATCTCTCCAAGCCCGACGATTACGCGCAACTGGCCAGCACGCTGCAGGCTCGAAGCGCGCATACGGTGGTTATGTACCTGGCCACTGCGCCGAGTCTCTTCACCACCGTCTGTGAACAACTGGCCGCCGCCAAGCTGAACACACCCCACACCCGCATCGTGCTGGAAAAACCGCTGGGCCATGACCTTGCCTCTAACCGCACCATCAACCATACGGTGCGCCAGTTTTTTGAAGAAAGACAGATTTTTCGCATTGACCACTACCTCGGTAAGCCTGCCGTGCAAAACCTGTTCGCGCTGCGCTTTGGCAATGCCCTGTTCGAGCCCTTGTGGCGCCGCGAACATATCGCCAACATCCAAATTACGATCTCCGAAGACCTCGGTGTGGAAAAACGCGGCGCGTTCTACGAGACCACGGGTGCGCTGCGCGACATGGTGCAAAACCACGCACTGCAGCTGCTGTGCGCCATCGGCATGGAGCCACCCATCAACTCGCATGCGGATGCGATCCGTGACGAGAAGTTGAAGGTATTGCGATCACTCAAACCCTGGACACAAGAGTCGCTGACGCAAGACGTAGTGCGCGGGCAATACGCCAGTGGCAGCATAGACGGTAGCAAGGTTCCGGCATACCGCGAAGAGCTGGGGGTCAACCCGCAAAGCCCTACAGAGACGTTTGTGGCACTGCGCACCGAAATTGCCAACTGGCGCTGGGCGGGTGTGCCGTTCTATATTCGGACTGGCAAACGCCTGGCGGGTCGCGATGCGCACATCGTCATCAATTTCCGGCCCACACCCCATGCCATTTTTAATTCCCAAATGGGGGTTGCCAATAGCCTGGTCATCAACCTGCAGCCCAAAGACGGGCTGGAACTCCACCTGCTCGCGCAAGGCCAAAACAACCGCCAGGCCAAAGCCGGCACTGCACCAAGCTTGGTACCGGTACAGTTGGACCTGGACTTTGACAAACGCTTTGGTTCAGAACGCGTAGGTGCGTATGAGCGCTTGCTGCTGGACGTCATTGACGGGCGCCTGAACCTGTTTGTACGAAGCGACGAACAAGAAGAAGCCTGGCGCTGGGTTGAGCCCGTCATGAACCATTGGGTCCACGATGCGCAAGGGCCTCGCATGTACGCAGCGGGCAGTTGGGGTCCTAGCGCGTCGAGCGCGATGATTGCCCGTGACGGCTACTGCTGGTCTGAAGAAAGCTGAAAACTATGTACTCTCACCCCACGTGCGATTGCGGACTGACATGTTAGACCGCATCCAAGCAGCCCTGCCGTCTCTCGCTCCGGCTGAACAGCGTGTGGGCAAGCTGTGCCTGGCGGACCCGCGCGCATTTGCCAAGCTACCGGTCAGCGTACTGGCCGATCGTTCGCATGTCAGCAAACCGACGGTGGTACGCTTTTGCCGCAGCGTCGGTTATGACGGGCTCGCCGACTTCAAACGAAAATTGGCGGGCACAGTCAACGAAGGCGTGCCATTTATCCACCGCAGTGTCGACACCGACGACAAAACGTCAGACGTGATGGTCAAGGTTATCGACAACACCGTGGCGGCCTTTTTGAAATACCGCAACGAAGCCAGCACCATAGCGTTGGAGAAGGCGGTCGCCGCGCTGATGGTGGCGTATGAAGGCA
>JANXVI010000038.1 GCA_025351745.1 Rhodoferax sp. | reverse complement strand
GGCCGCGCCTGGGTTGAGCTGCAGGCGCTGGACATAAACCGCTTCCAGATCCGCGATAGTGACGCCCTTAAGTAGCGCCACGCGACGACGCAGGCTGGTCTGGAAATCGGCAATCTCGCCGCGCATCGTGGCCTCGGTGATGGCCGCCACTTCTTCCTTGCGACCCACCGCGTCGGCAATTTCGTCGATGCACTCGATGTTGATCAGCGTGGAGTCCATGTCGAACGCGATCAGCTTGAAGTCCGACAGCTTGCGGCCGGGCGCGCAGTTGCGCAGGATGAGGCCGGGGGATAGTTCGGTGGGCTGCATGGTGAGGATTGCTATTGAATTAGGAGCTAGTTACGCAAACTGCGCGGGGGCTGGAGGTCGATTTGGCTTAAGGGCTTGCTTGTAGCCAGTTTTCCAGCTTAAGGTCTGGGATGCGGGCGAAGGCCGCGTCAGCGCTCACAAGCGTGGCGCTCAGACTCAGCGCATGAGCGGCGATCAGCGTGTCGTTGGCGTCCAAGCCTTGGCCGATCGAGCTCACGGCGTTGCGCATGTTGGCGTAGGCTTGAGCCACGTCGTTGCCCAACGGAAGAACAGTCAACGTGGCGATGGTTCGCTCGTAGGCCGCTTGCAAGCGCGCCTGCGGTTTGCGTGCCAAGGTGTAAAGCAGTTCGCAATCTACGATGACGCTAGTCTGGAATTGCGCTTCAGGCGTGGATTGGCCGATAGCAATGGCTCGGCGGGCGGCGGGGCCCTGCGGATTGCGCATCATGTCCGACACGATATTGGTGTCTAGCAAATACAGGCTCATAGGTCGATTTCATCGAGCAGGGCCAAACCGTCGTCAGGATCAGGGAACGGCTCATCGATAACCGGCCAATCCTTCATGCTGATAAGCGCTGCTGCCAAGGCTGCTGCGGTGCCTCTCTTGAGTTTGTCTGGCACCAGCTCCAAAATTAGCCGATTGCCTTCTCGATGCATCACCGCGTCCGTACCGGGTAGCTCGAACTCTTTGGGAATGCGCACCGCCTGATTGGCACCGTTCCTAAAGAGTTTTACGGCTCTAGCCCCCGAATCCGCTGGATAAGGTGCTATTGTTTCTGAAGCGGTATGGGAGGGATGCTGGGTGGGAGTGGACACGGCCAACCTCCTCGGAAGTGCAGAAGGTAATCTTAGCATATGCCGTCGCATATGCCTTTGGTTTTAGGCCCTTTGGAGCGCGCACCTCGTAGGCGCACGGCGGACGGCGTGGCTTACGTTCTCCGGTTCGCTTCGCGGGCACGCTGGGTGGGTACACCACCGGTGTCGCGTCAATGCCGGGGTTGGATTGCCTGTTCTGTGGCAACCGCGAGTGCGACCTGCGCCCGCAAACCACGCCATCCGCCTTGGGTTGTGGCGCACTATTGGTAGCAAACCCTATACCCGTTTAAGACACATAGCGGGTGTAGCAGATTACGATATGCCTGCTCCAGAGCGGCCGTTGTTAACAGGGAAATAGGGGCCGCTTTGGGGAGAGCCTTTCTTCAATGCGCCCGCCCGCAATGGGCATGATTGCAGTCGATCAAGCCATTAAGTTCTCAATGTTATCGATCGCTGGCTACGGCCCGGTAAAGGGAAGTCAAGTGATCGCCTGCGATCACCTCACACACGTAATCGACCACGCGCACATAAAAATGCACATGCCCGCTCAGGCTGGCGCCGAATCGGTGGATGAAGGCCACACATCAATGTGCGGAACCGCCCTGTCCAACCGAAGTCTAATCGGCCATACCTGTGCCTGCAACTCCAACTCCAACTCCAACCTGGCTAATTAGACTTGGGCATCGGTAAATCGCTGTAATGGATGCTGAAGGGTGAAAACATCCAAATTCTGTTTTTCGACAGTTCCATTGTGCTGCCAAGTAAGTCATCCGGGACATCGAAAACTTGCCATTGGACGCCCTCGTTCGTTGTGTAGTGGATGGATTCATCGAAATTTATTTTGTTTTTGGACATGGATTTAGGATTCCAAGTTCTCACAACGACGAGGCCATCAGATATCTTGATGTCCTTGACGTGCATCCCGTGCAAGGTCCAGACCGGCTTCGCAGAGCCGTCGGGCAGCAGCTTATCAACGAAAAAAATCCCGACATCTTGGGGCATAGACTCAGTCCACTTTCCGTTCGCTTGCACAAGGTACTTGTCTTGGTATGCAAATACCATGTTGTTCCTATCGGTCCACTCCGCTGCAGGAACTCTTGTTTCGATGGAATCGATGGTGCCGGTGTCCACGTTCCGCACTGAAATCGAGAAATAATCTGTGACTGCCTCGGGGAGTGCCAACAGCCTTCCATCCTTCGCTGACACAGCGTATTGGTTCTTTATCTCACTCCATGGCGGCGTTAAGACTCGCCACGACTTGCCGCCATTGTCAGTACTGTGAATGGCGAGATTCAGAAATTCTGAGCCTTGTTCATTGAGTTTGGACGACAGAAGCGTATAAGTATTCGCCGTGCGTGGGATCAGGGTGCATGTGTACCGGGATTTGGGGCCACTGCACTGGACCGGAATGTTGATCTTCTTCCAGCTCTTTCCCCGGTCACTGCTGGCCAGATAGTCCTCCGAGCCGACGTTCACAGAACCTAGTGTGTAGGTCGTGCGATTGGCGATGATGGTATTGCCGTTGAAGAAAATTGGCGTCAGCACTTGATCGTTTGGAAAAGTCGCGATCTCTTCGCAACTATCAGTGCGGCTCGCTGCGCAATGTAGAAGGTGGTTCCTGCATTCATTGGACACCCCGCGCCAACGGAGATTCGTGCCGATCAGAATGTCGTTCCCTGTGACAAATGGGTTCAAAACATCTCTGCTGTTAAGGCGTCTATTCTCGACAGCAAAGAAACGTTGAATTTCTGCTTCAGGGAGTCCTTTGCTTTGCAAGATCGGTAGTAAGTCTTTTTGTGTCTGGTCCTCGCAGTTAAGGTTTTTCGCAGTGAAGTAGGGGATTTGCGTAACCAAAGTCCATTTCTGCTCGGCACGTGCGTGATTTTCTATACCCATGGCCAGAAGCGCAAAATAAATAAACCATTTCATTTCTACTCACCCCAGGTTAACGGATATGTCAAAGCCTACACCCGCTTCCGAGCAGGTCGATCGAAAATCTCTAGTACTGGCATTTTCCTTTAAAAGACCGCCACTCCCAAACGATCACTTTCTGCAATTGCGGCACTCATGAAGTCGACCACCGGCTGCTGACAGCAGGCCCATTAGACTTCCAGCAAGCAGGTATTCACGAGTACCCGCTTTCGCCCCGGATGAGACGATATCAAACGAGATCCTGATATTTGCAGAAGCTAGGAATCATCGCGTGCCGGATTGCCGCGAGCGAGAAACCAGGACTTGTGGCCAGAGATCCAATAGCACACTGCCCACAATGGCAGGCCAATGAGGACGGGTGCCAGGCTGTGAGGCGAAAGACCAAGGGCGGTGCCCAGAATCCCTATGCCTAAACCAGCCACGAGCATTGAGATGAAAAGTCGGAGCAAAATTTGCATTATTTCGTCTAACCCTGTTGCCGTCGTCTGCCGCAAATAGAAGCCTGGTCTGAGTGACCGCTTCCGCCCCAAACCGGATCCTCATACTCGGAATACCGCCAATCCCCGTGAACCGAGTTTGGGGCAGTGGTCCGCGCCGATTTCTGGGCCTTTGACAGTATGAGGCGCGGGCCACTGGCCCAAACTCTGCCGCCAACGCCTTAGGGCGAAAAAAATGAAATGCAACGCGCGAAGCCAGCTACTTCGCAACCACAGCAGTAGCCACAGCGTCCGCCACCGGCTGCCCCAGCGATTTCAAAATATCCCGCACCATCTGCGCCCTATCCTTGGCTTGCGGCAACTCCCGTTCAATCCTCAACTTCTCATTCCCCGCCAGCTTGATGTGCTTGTTCTTCTGGATCAGGTGGATGATCTTCATCGGGTCGATGGGCGGGTTCTTCTGGAAGGTGATGGTGATGATGCCGGGCGCGGCGTCTACCTTCAGCACGCCGTAGGGCTTGGCCAGCACGCGCAGGCGGTGCACGTCGATCAATGTCTGGGCCTGCGGTGGCAGCTTGCCGAAGCGGTCCACGATTTCTTCCAGCAGCGTGTCGACCTGGTCCGTAGTCTTGGCGGTGGCCAGTTTTTTGTAGAAGCTCAGGCGCAGATGCACATCGCCGCAGTAGTCGTCGGGTAAGAGCGCAGGGGCGTGCAGGTTGATGTCGGTGGTGACATTCAGCGGGCTCAGCAGATCGGGTTCTATGCCGGCTTTCAGACAGCGCACCGCCTCGCTCAGCATCTCGTTGTACAACTGAAAGCCCACTTCCAGCATATTGCCACTCTGGTTCTCGCCCAGCACCTCACCAGCGCCGCGAATCTCCAGGTCGTGCATGGCCAGGTAGAAGCCGCTGCCCAGTTCTTCCATGGCCTGGATCGCGTCCAGCCGCTGGGTGGCTTGTTTGGTCAGGCCTTCGATGTCGGGCACCATCAGATACGCATACGCCTGGTGATGGCTGCGGCCCACGCGGCCGCGCAACTGGTGCAACTGGGCCAGGCCAAACTTGTCGGCGCGGCTCATCACAATCGTGTTGGCGGTGGGCACGTCAATGCCGGTCTCGATGATGGTGGAGCACAGCAGCAGGTTGTAGCGCTGGGCGATGAAGTCGCGCATCACTCGCTCCAACTCACGCTCGCGCATCTGGCCGTGGGCCACGGCGATACGGGCCTCGGGCAGCAGCTCTTCCAAC
>JANXVI010000498.1 GCA_025351745.1 Rhodoferax sp. | reverse complement strand
CAGGTGCTGGCGCTGCAACCTGGTGGTGTCTGGCAAACCCTGAGGCAGTACCTCAAGGATGGCATCTTTCACATCTGGGCGGGTTACGACCACATCCTGTTTTTGCTGGCCCTGCTGTTGCCCGCCGTGCTGATCAGGCAGGATGGCAAGTGGCAGCCCGCGCCGCGCCTGGGCGGCGCTTTCAAGGAGGTGGTGAAGGTGGTCACCGCCTTCACACTGGCGCATTCGATCACGCTCAGTCTGGCCTCGCTGCACATCATCAGCCTGCCGTCGCGGCTGGTGGAGTCGCTGATTGCCGCCTCGGTGATTTTTGCGGCACTGAACAACCTGCGCGGCACGGTCGAGGGGCGGCGCTGGATCATGGCCTTTGTGTTCGGGCTGGTTCACGGCTTTGGTTTTGCATCGGTACTGGCTGACCTGGGTCTGCCGCAAGGCGCGCTGGTGCTGGCACTGGTGGGCTTTAACGCGGGTGTTGAAGTCGGCCAGCTCACCATCGTGGCGGTGTTTTTACCGCTGGCCTTCTGGCTGCGCGGAACCCGTTTTTACCGCGTGGGTGTGCTGATAGGCGGCTCGCTGCTGGTGGCGCTGCTGGCCAGCTGGTGGCTGGCGCAACGCATGTTTGATTTGTAGGGTCACATCCTTGTTTGCTATTAAAAATGTAGCGCATCACCCCCGTATTTGCTGCCGCAGAGGCTTTTTTTATCCCTAATTTCATGCTAGTTCCACTCCTGAATGCACACGGCAAGGCAGACTTGTCGCAGCAGCCTCAACTGCCATGCCCCGGTTTTTAACCGCCGCGCTTTACAAGTTTGTGGAGCTGCCCGACTATGCAGCGCTGCAGCCACCCTTGCTGGCCTGCTGCGAGGCGCATGGCGTCAAGGGCACGCTGCTGCTGGCGCCGGAAGGCATCAACGGCACGATTGCAGGCCCCGCCGTCGGGGTGCATGCAGTGCTGGCTTTTTTGCGTGCAGACGCTCGCCTGGCCGCGCTGGAGCATAAAGAGGCCTGGGCCGACCACCTGCCGTTTTACCGCATGAAGGTACGCCTCAAACGCGAGATCGTCACCATGGGTGTGCCTGACGTTCACCCAGCCCTGATGGCCGGCCAGTACGTCAAACCGGCACAGTGGAACGCACTGGTAACTGCGCCCGGCGTGGTGCTGGTCGACACCCGCAACGACTACGAGGTGTCCATAGGCACCTTTGAAGGTGCCATCAACCCGGCCACTGCCAGCTTTTCAGAACTGCCCGAGTGGGTTGAACGCGAAATGCTGGAGGGCGGCAAGCTGGCCGAGGTGGACGGCAAAAAACCCAAAGTGGCGATGTTTTGTACCGGCGGCATACGCTGCGAGAAATCCACAGCACTGCTGCGCTCAAAAGGTTTTGAGGAGGTCTTTCACCTCGAAGGCGGCATCCTCAAATACCTTGAAACCGTGCCCGAGGCGCAAAGCCGCTGGCAAGGCGAGTGTTTTGTGTTTGACGAGCGCGTGTCGGTGGGGCATGGCCTGCAGCCCGGCGAATTCACCCTGTGCCGCTCTTGCCGCGACCCCTTGAGCGAAGAAGATCGACAGTCGCCCCTGTACGAACTGGGCGTGAGCTGCGCGCACTGCCACGCCCAAACCACACCCGCGCAAAAAGCCGGTTACAGGGAACGCCAGCGGCAAGTCACCCTGGCCGTGGCGCGTAACGAGGCACACATCGGCGTGCGTCAAGATGACTCAAAGCACGGGCACTGAACAGCCCGTTTTGTATTCTTTCAGGCGCTGCCCGTATGCGATGCGTGCGCGGCTGGCGCTGGCCGTGAGCGGCATCGCGTACGAGTTGCGGGAGGTGGTGCTCAGAGACAAACCGGCCGAATTGCTGGCCGCATCGCCCAAGGGCACGGTGCCTGTTCTGGTGCTGCAAGGCGGTCAGGTCATCGACGAAAGCCTGCAGATCATGTGGTGGGCGCTAGAGCGGAACGACCCTGCGTACTGGCTGGCCCCGGCATGCGACACCGCATCAGCGGTGCAACACTTGCTCGCTGTCAACGACGGGGTGTTCAAACACGCTTTAGACCGTTACAAGTACCCCCACCGCTATCCGCTGGAGTCCATCGGTGATCTGCAAGACTTTGCGCATACACACCGCGCTTTGGGCGCACTTGTTTTGCGGGAGCTTGAAAGCCGATTGACCGATGGCTACCTGTTTGGCTCAAGCTGCAGTTTGGCAGACATGGCAATTTTGCCGTTTGTCAGACAGTTTGCGCACACCGATGCCGCATGGTTTGCAGGGCAGCCTTGGCCACAGCTGCAGGGCTGGCTAGCGCGTTTCGAGGCGAGCAGCATTTACAACGGCGTGATGAGAAAAACCCCGGTCTGGCAGGCACCGCCTTGACGAATCTTTAAACCGGGCTACTGCACCTCAGGCGCAATAGCCTCGGCATATTCATACAGCGCCCCCAAAATGGCCTCACCCCGCTCATCCGTAGCGCCAGACAACACATCGATCTGGGCAAAGAGCGCATCCACATTGCGCGCGCCGCACTCACCTTCCAGCAGCCGCGCCACGCGGTGCGCTTCCCAGCGTTCGGCCTCTTCTGGCGACAGGGTATCCAGAAAATTGCGTGCCCGGTAACGAAACAGCAGTTCGCCCAGCCGGTCGTCGTCAAACCCGGTGCGGCTGTGCGCCAGCTCTGACGGTGACAGTGCGCGCAACTGGTTCAGGCGCCTTCTGTCAGCGTTGCCTACAAAGCCGCCATACAGGTCTTCGTCGACATCGGGTGTGGCCTCTTTGGGGCGGCTGAAGACCTCGGGCCAGAGGGCGCTCATGTCGGGCAGCCC
>JANXVI010000056.1 GCA_025351745.1 Rhodoferax sp. | reverse complement strand
CATTGCGTCTGGAGTCAACATCACTTACAAAATTCTGTACAACGACGCCGTGGCCATGACTGGCGGCCAGCAGGTTGGTGAGCGGGCCGAAGGCCACAGCGTGGTGCAAATTGCGCAAAGCATGCGGGCCGAGGGCGCCATTAAGATTGTTGTGGTGACCGACGAACCCGAAAAATACGACGGCGTGGAGCTGGCGCAGGGCGTCACGGTGCACCATCGCGACCTGCTGGACGATATCCAGAAGGAATTCCGCGAGATCAAGGGCACCACCGTCGTCATTTACGACCAGACTTGCGCCACCGAAAAGCGCCGCCGCCGTAAGCGGGGCACGATGGTGGACCCGGCCAAACGCGTGGTCATCAACGAGCTGGTCTGTGAAGGCTGTGGCGACTGCGGTGCGCAAAGCAATTGCGTCAGCGTGGAGCCGCTGGAGACCGAATTTGGCCGCAAGCGCCAGATCAACCAGAGCACCTGCAATAAGGACATCAGCTGCGTCAAGGGCTTTTGCCCCAGCTTCATTACCGTCGAGGGTGGCAGCCTGCGCAAGAAGGCCAAGAGCAAATCTTCGGCAGCGACCGACGTAGCCACACTGCCCGCGCCGCGCATTCCCCAACTGATTGCCGCCAGCCATGCGTTGGATGGCAGCGCCAGCGGCGGTGCCTGGGGCATCATCGTGGCCGGCGTCGGCGGTACCGGCGTCATCACCATCGGCCAGCTGCTGGGCGTGGCCGCGCATCTGGAAGGCAAGGGCATCGTCACGCAAGACGCCGGTGGACTGGCTCAAAAGGGGGGTGCCACCTGGAGCCACGTGCTGATCGCCGCCACGCAGGACGACATCCGCACCACGCGTGTCAGCATGGCATCGGCCGACCTGGTCATTGGCTGCGACCCGATTGTGGTCGCCGGCAAGGAAACCACGATGCGCATGCGCCAGGGCCGCACCCATGTGGCGCTGAACTCGCACAGCGCGCCGACCGCAGCTTTTGTCAACAACCCCAACTGGGCGAATCCGGGTCAGGACTGCTTGGTGGAGATTGCCAATGCCGTGGGTGAAGAGGGCGTGGGCGTCTTTGATGCCGATGCCATGGCCACCCACTTCCTGGGCGACAGCATTTACACCAACCCCATCATGCTGGGCTACGCCTGGCAAAAAGGTTGGATCCCGCTGGAGTTTGCGTCGCTGATGCGGGCGATTGAACTCAATGGCGTTGCCATCGAGAACAACAAGACCGCCTTCGCCTGGGGTCGCCAGGCCGCGCTGGACTGGCCGGCCGTGCAAAAGCTGCTGAACCCGGGTCAGGTCATCAGCTTCACGCCGCGCACCACGCAGTCGGTGGACGAGCTGGTGGCCAAGCGGGTCGAGTTTTTGACCGGCTACCAGAACGCGGCTTATGCCGCCAGCTACTCCAGCTTCGTGGACACGGTGCGAAAGGCCGAATCCGGCATCGTGCCGACATCAGACGCTACCACCAAGCGCGAAGCCCTGCCGCTGACCCAGGCCGTGGCCCGCTACCTGTTCAAAGTGATGGCCTACAAGGACGAGTATGAGGTGGCGCGTTTACACACCGACAAGACTTTCCTGGCCAAGGTCAACGCCCAGTTTGAAGGCGATTTCACGCTGAACTACCACCTGGCGCCCCCGCTGTTGGCCAAGACCAATGCTGCTGGAGAGCTGCAAAAGCGCCGCTACGGCCAATGGATGCAGAGAGCCTTCCGGCTACTGGCACCGCTGAAGGTGCTGCGCGGCGGTCCCTTAGACGTTTTTGGCTACACCGAAGAACGCCGCCACGAGCGGGCGTTGGTGCATGAGTACAAGGACGCTGTAAACGGCATGGTGTCCCAGCTCAATGCTGGCAATCGGGATGCTGCGGTCGCCTTTGCCCGCCTGCCGGAGCAGATTCGTGGCTACGGGCATGTCAAGGCACGCCATTTGGCGGCTGCGCGCCAGCAGTGGTCCGTGTTGCTGGAGCGGTTCCACAACCCAGCCTGACGCAACAAACGGGAGGGTCACAGGTTCCGCGCCGGGCCGCCCCTAGCGGATTGAGCCCCCTTTGGGAACCACAGAAGCGCCATCGCACAGTTTGTGAGGATATGTTGTTGTCCAACGGGACAGCATTCAGCGGCGCCCGTTTACAATAATGGGTTGCCTCAGCGCACGCTCGCCACCCCTCATCAGGTGGCGAGCCTTTTCTTGTCCCTTGTTTTGTGGAGTTAGCCCGTGTTTATTTCCTCTGCTTTTGCCCAAACTGCTCCCGCTGCTGCTGCTGGGGGCGACATGCAGTCGTCGCTGATGAGTATGCTGCCTTTGGTCCTGATGTTCGTGGTGCTTTATTTTGTGATGATCCGCCCGCAGATGAAAAAACAGAAGGAGCACCGCTCCATGATTGAAGCGGTTGCCAAGGGCGACGAGGTGGTCACCGCGGGTGGCGTACTAGGAACGATCAGCAAGGTCGGTGACAACTACCTGGGCTTGGAAGTGTCCAAGGGAGTCGAAATCCAGATCCAGCGCAGCGCCGTCGTCCAGGTCTTGCCCAAGGGCTCGATCAAGTAGGCGTTTTCGTAATCTCTATCTAGACTGAATTGCGATCATGAACCGTTACCCGGTGTGGAAATACGCGATCATCTTGATCGCACTCTTGGTAGGCGGCCTGTTCGCCCTGCCGAATGTGTTTGGTGAGTCTCCGGCCGTTCAGGTCTCGGTTGCTAAATCCTCAGACAAGCTAGATGCGGTGGCGCTCAGCAAAGTAGAGGACGCCCTCAAAACTGCGGGTATTGCGCCCGAATCGGTTGCATTGGAAGGCACTTCCATCAAGGCGCGCTTTGGCGACGCCGAGACGCAGCTAAAGGCCAAGGACGCCATCCAAAAAGCACTCAATCCCGATGCAAACAACCCTGGCTTTGTGGTGGCGCTCAATTTGCTGTCGCGTTCCCCCGCTTGGCTGACCGCACTGCATGCCTCGCCCATGTACCTGGGTCTGGATTTGCGCGGTGGCGTGCACTTCATGTTGCAGGTGGACATGCAAGCAGCCCTGTCCAAGCGTGCCGAATCCCTGGCTGGTGACATTCGCACCACTTTCCGGGAAAAGAATGTGCGCCACAGTGGCATCAACCGCAATGGACAAACGATTGAAATCCGCTTTCGCGACGCCCAGTCTGCAGATGCAGCCCGGCGCATCATCCAGGATCAATTTACCGAACTCACCCCCGTTGTATCGACGGACGGTGCAGATGTGAAATTGGTCGCCAGTATTCAGCCGCTGGCCGCGCGCACGATTCAAGATCAGGCACTGAAACAAAACATCACGACCTTGCACAACCGCATTAACGAGTTGGGCGTTGCCGAGCCAGTGATTCAGCAGCAAGGCCTCGATCGCATCGTGGTTCAATTGCCGGGAATTCAAGATGTGGCGCGTGCCAAGGATCTGATTGGCCGAACCGCAACGCTGGAAGTCCGCATGGTGGACGAAGGTGCTGAGGCGAGGGCCGCCGCGTCGGGGACCGGGCCAGTACCCTTTGGCTCGGAGCGCTATTTGGAGCGCAACGGGCAACCCACCATTGTGAAGAAGCAGGTGGTCATCACCGGGGATCGCCTCAACAACGCGACCACTACCTTTGATCAAAACCAGCGTCCTGCGGTAAGCATCTCATTGGATGCTGTCGGTGGGCGGGTGATGCGAGACCTGACCCGCGAGAACGTTGGAAAGCTGATGGCTATCCTGCTGTTTGAGCGTGGCAAGGGAGAGGCAATCTCCGTGGCCCGTATTCAAGGCGAATTCGGCAACAGTTTCCAAATCACGGGAAATTTCACAGCGGAAGAAACCAATAGCCTCGCCCTGCTGCTGCGCGCCGGGTCGCTCGCCGCCCCGATGGAAATCATTGAAGAGCGCACCATTGGCCCTAGCCTGGGTGCTGAAAATATCAAAAAGGGCTTTGACAGCGTGAAGTGGGGCTTCGTCGCCGTGACGGCCTTTATGTGTATCTACTACATGCTGTTTGGTGTGATTTCGAGTATTGCACTTGCCTTCAACCTGTTGTTACTGGTAGCCGTGCTGTCCATGCTGCAGGCCACATTGACTTTGCCGGGTATGGCGGCGATGGCCTTGGTGCTGGGTATGGCCATTGACGCCAACGTGCTGATCAATGAGCGGGTGCGCGAAGAGCTGCGCAATGGTGCCTCGCCCCAGGCGGCCATCCATGCCGGTTACGACCGCGCTTGGGCGACCATCATCGACTCCAATGTGACGACGCTGATTGCCGGGCTGGCCTTGTTGGCCTTCGGTTCGGGCCCGGTGCGCGGCTTCGCCGTGGTCCATTGCTTGGGTATCCTGACCAGCATGTTTTCCGGGGTCTTCTTCTCCCGGGGCGTGGTAAATTTGTGGTACGGTCGGCAGAAGAAATTAAAGAATGTGTCCATTGGGACAGTTTGGCGGCCTGATTCCGGTAATCAGGTCACGACAAGCTAAAGGGATTAGGCATGGAATTTTTCAAAATCCGCCGCGACATTCCGTTTATGCGGCATGCGTTGGTGTTCAATTTGGTCTCGCTGATAACCTTTTTGGCGGCCGTTTTCTTCCTGTTTTCGCGCGGTTTGCATTTGTCGGTGGAGTTCACCGGCGGCACCTTGATGGAGGTCAGCTATTCGCAGCCGGCTGATCTCAATGTCATCCGCAGCGCAGTCGACAAGCTGGGCATCAATGACGTGCAGGTGCAAACATTTGGCACCGCGCAAGACGTGCTGATCCGAATGCCGGTGACAAAGGGCACCGACTCCAGTGCGCAAAGCGAGCGCGTAATGGCGACGCTGAAGGCGACCGACGCCAGCGCCACCTTGCGCCGCACCGAGTTCGTTGGCCCCCAGGTGGGCGACGAGTTGGCGACGGACGGCCTCAAAGCGTTGGCCTGTGTCGTGGTCGGCATCATGCTTTACTTGGCCATTCGATTTGAGTGGAAGTTTGCAGTGGCTGCCATCATCGCCAATTTGCACGACGTGATCATCATCCTGGGCTTTTTCGCGTTCTTCCAATGGGAGTTTTCTTTACCGGTGCTGGCAGCGGTGCTGGCTGTGCTGGGTTATTCGGTGAATGAATCGGTGGTGATCTTTGACCGAATCCGCGAGAATTTCCGCCGGTTTCGCAAGATGAACACCGAGCAAATCATCGACAGCGCGATCACCTCGACCATCAGCCGCACCATCATCACCCACGGTTGCACGCAGTTGATGGTGTTGTCCATGTTGCTGTTTGGCGGGGCAACGCTGCATTACTTTGCATTGGCATTGACGATCGGTATTTTGTTTGGCATCTACTCCTCGGTATTTGTAGCCGCGGCTATTGCCATGTGGTTAGGTATTCAGCGCGAAGACCTGATCAAGGGAGCGCCTAAAAATGAAGGTGACCCTGCAGACCCCAACGCGGGCGCAACGGTCTAGGCGTCTTTCCCACCCATGGCCACCTCGTCCGGTTCACCCAACCTTTCCCCCCGGCAACAATTTGCCCGGGCGCTGCGCGAGCGCTTTCTGGGCGAAGTGGGGCAGGCTATGGCGGAGATTGGTGGTGCCGTGCTGGAGCAAATCACCGCCCTTATGGACGCGCCGTCCAACGCCCGCGAAAACCAGGAACGCCGCGACATCTGGATGGCCTACAAGACGTGCCGGCCGGTGTGGCTGGAAGGCACGATGAAGGTATGGCGCGACTGCCTGAACCCGCCGAGCAAAAAGAAGGCCGCCAGTTCTGAGGTGATGGGCCTGCAACTGGTGGGCACAGAAGTCGTCGAAAACAAGATTTTGGCCTCCCGCATGGTGATGGCCGTCATGGAAAAAGTCAGCTCCCAGTTAGAAGACCTCAGGCTGCGCATGCAGTTCCTGGAGGGCACGGAAGAACTGGCGACCAACGACATACTCCGGCCCGAAGTCCTGGTTTTGCTGATGGTCGAGCAGTGGGCCAATGCCGGTATGCCTGGCGATTCCTGGGCTATGGTCAATGAGGTCGTGCAAAAACTGTTGATCGAGAAGCTCAAGGCCGCTTACGCCAGTGCCAACGATGTGCTGATCAAAAAGGGCGTGATGCCCACTATCGAGCTCAAGGACAGGGTCAAGGGGCCAGCAAGGGGTGCTGGTGCCGGTGCGCGGGCGCGACCACCGCAAGCGCCAGGCTTGCCCTCGCAGGGAAAGCCTCCGAAGTCTGGTGAGGGTAGTGGTAATACTGGCCATGGCGATTTCAACCAAGGCGGCGGCAACGCCGGGTATGCACAAGGCACTTACCCTCAGGGCCAAGGGGAGGGTTATGGGCAGCAAGGGCCGTCCGGAAATCCACCTTCCCAAGGCGGTGCTAACGCGGGTGGTTCCAGGCAGGGCTATGGCCGTGACAACGGTTCTCCCTCAGACGCTGGAGGCGCAGGACAGCAAGGACGCTCGGCCGGCGGTTTTTTTGGTGGACGGCTGGGTTGGGGGGGGCGCGCACCCGAGCAAGGCGCTGCCAGTGGTGAACAGACGTCCGGGCCGGCGCCATCGTCTGCTTCCGCGCCGACACCCTTTTGGAAGCAATCGTCGGGCTTGCAAAACAGTATGGGCCACGGCCAGGCTGCTTCCGATGAAACCCGAATGATGACGGCCAATTCGCCTATGGCGCGGGCGCGCAACCGGGCGCAAGGCGTGATCGGCCAGATTCGAAGGCTGTTTGTCAGCCAGGGCGGCGGTGATTTTTCGGGAACCGCCCACCACCACGCGCCTGCGCCGGCATTGGCCGCTGCACTGGTGCCGCGGCGTCCTGGGCAGACCGGTGGTTACGCGCCGGGTGGAACGGTCTATGAAGATTACAGTCCGGCTGGCGTCGCACGGGTAGCAACCGACCTGCGTGAAAAGACGGCGGAACTGAAGAAAAAGGCTGAGACCAAAGGTGAAAAGGCCACGATCGAGATCGTAGCGCTGATGTTCCAGGCCATTTTGGCAGAAGAGCGCATCCCGCCAGGCATTCGTGTGTGGTTCGCGCGCTTGCAAATGCCGGTATTGCGCATGGCATTGGAAGACCCCGATTTTTTGGGAACTACCACGCACCCGGCACGCCTTTTGATAGACCGTATGGGGTCTTGTGTCATGGGCTTCGATTCGACTGGCGTGCAAGGCAATGCCATGGAGCAGGAAATCAAGCGTATTGTTCAGGTGATCGAACAGTACCCCGAGACCGGGAAAAAGGTTTACCAAGTCGTCTACGAAGAATTCCAGAAATTTCTGTCCAAATTCCTGACCGAAAAAGGCGTCACCCAAAAGGTGGTCAGCGTTGCACAGCAAGTGGAGCAAAAGGAAACGCTTGCCATCCAGTACACCATTGAGATGCGCGACATGCTCAAGGACATGCCGGTACGCGATGAAATCCGCGAGTTCCTGTTCAAGGTCTGGGCCGAAGTGCTGGCCGTGGCGGCTGTGCGCAAGGGGCCGCAACACAAAGACACGTTGTTGCTCAAAAAATCAGCCACTGATTTGGTGTGGGCTGCCAGTGCCAAACCCAATCGCGCCGACCGCGCCCGAGTAATCCAGGATCTGCCAAATCTGCTGCTGCGCCTGCGCTCGGGCATGACGCTGCTGGCCATGGCGCCGTCCGCGCAAGATGTACACATCAAGACAGTCAGCGATACGCTGGCCGATGCCTTTCTGTCCAAGACCCAGGCCATTCCCCAGGCCAAGATTGACGCCATGGCGCACCGCCTGGGCAATCTGGAGGACTTTGTGTCAGAAGACGGCATGGGCGATCTGCCGCTGGATTCCGAGAGCATAGAAATGATGCTGGGCATTGACGCCTCGGCCATTGAGGTCGTGGGCAATGGCGGCTCCAAGCCGACCGCGGCGATGGTGGCCTGGGCGCAAGAGCTGCAATTGGGTTCGTGGTTCACGCTGGACCACAACAACCAGATCACACAGGTGCAGTTTGCATGGCGCAGCGACCGCAAGCATTTGAATCTGTTTGCGGCCAGTTCCGGCAAGAGCTATCTGGTGCAAGGCGGACGCTTGGCTGCGTATTTGCAAGCCGGCCTGTTACTGCCACAGGAAGAAGAGACATTGACGGTACGCGCCACGCGCGACGCACTGTCCAAGATAGAGGCCAACCCCGAGCGCCTGATGGCTTGATTTCGCATATAAGCCATCCCTGTCGTTGTTGCCTCACCATGTCGTACTAAAGCACTGCCTGCGGCTCGACTCCTAGACAGGAATGCCTTAAAAGCGAAGTCCGAAATCCTGCAGTTTCAGTGCGCGACGCGCAGGTCGTTGCTGTCATCACACAGCTCATCAAGCACCAGTGCGTCGGGCTCTTGGCCAAAACCCCAATACACCATCAGAACGATGATTTTCAAATCGTCCAGGGAGACAGGCGCGCCCGGGGCCGCCATCGCGCGCTCGATGACCACCTCGCGCATGGAGGCCGGGAGTACCCCCGCAGATTCCAGAAAACTGATGAATCCCAGGCATTCAGCACCCAGGTGGTTCTGTTCGTTAACCGGGTAGATGCGCACGCTGGTAGAGCACGGTTCGCGCAGCCATGGCTCGGGTGCTTCTGGTTGGGAGGTTCCGACAAACCCTATCGAACCCCGGGCCGCAGTGTTCAATCCGTTGAGCCAATTCAATGCGTCTTCGATCTCTTCGGAATCAAATCCTACGGCATTGAGCTTGCGCTCCAGATGCGCGGGTTCGGGACAGCTATCCCCCGCGTAGTAGTTTTCGTATACGAAGACAAGCACTTCAAACATGGGGCCAATATAGCTCAGAAAAGTGGGTGTGGCCGCCAGTGGCTGAACTTCCCCGTTATTTCTCGTTTAACCCCGATAGGTGCGCTTCGCCGGTGCCGTTCAAGCGCGCGCGATTCGCTGGAAGAGCCCGCCCGGCAGGCGTGCCACTTGGCCGTCGATTTCCATTTCCATCAAACGCACCTGTAGCCTGGGGGTGTCCAAGCCGGTGCGGGCCTGCAGGGCATCCAGCCCCATGGGGTCAAAGCCGAGCGCCTCCAGCAGCGGGTCACTTTGATCCAATGCGTCGCTAGCCCTCGTGCTTGCTGCATCACCCGCTATCAAATCAGGAGTAATCGGGCGTGAAGTGTAACCTGGCATCTCCTCCAGCACGTCCTGCGCGCTCTCCACCAACTTGGCGCCTTGTTTGATCAGCGCGTGGCACCCCCGCGCTTGCGTGGAATGGATCGAACCCGGAATTGCAAAGACGTCCTTTCCCTGTTCGCTGGCTAACCGCGCAGTGATCAACGAACCCGATTGCAAAGCGGCTTCTACAACCAGGGTGCCACTCGCCAGGCCGGCAATGATGCGGTTGCGCCGGGGAAAGTTGGCTGAAAGGGGCGGCGTGCCCAGGGGGTATTCACTGAGCAGTACGCCGCGCTGGGCGATGCGATGGGCAAGGTCACGGTGCTGTCGGGGGTAGACGCGGTCGAGCCCCGTGCCCACGACCGCAATGGTGGCCAACTGCCCATCGGCTGCGCCATCCAGGGCGCCCTCGTGTGCTGCGCCATCCACACCCAGCGCCAGACCAGAAACAATCGTCAAACCAGCCTGTGCCAATGCCTGCGAAAACTGGCGGGCGTTGGCCGCCCCCTGTGGCGTAGGGTTGCGGCTGCCAACCACGGCCATACAGTGTGGCATGCCACCCGCCAACCCGTCCGGCAGCCAGGCCTGGGGCGCACCCATGGCGTACAGCAGCAGGGGTGGGTCTTCCATGTTCAATAACGACTGAGGGTAGGACCCATCACCCAAGGCAAGGACCCGGTTTGCTTGCACGTTGGACTGTAGCCACTGCCAAGTGGTGTCCAGCAGCGGCTGCCAATCCGGCGGTTCGGTTTTTAATGCCGCAGCTTGGCGCTGGCTCACCACCTGCTCCAGAGCCTGGGTAGTTGCATCGAATATGCTCTGCGGCAAACCAAATGCGACCAGCAGTTGGCGCGCGGTGGTGTTGCCCACGCCAGGCGTCAATTGCAGGCGCAACCACGCAGAGAGTTCGGCGCGGTCCATGGGGAAAACTGGCGGGTGCCCAAAAGCCATGCACCCCCTATGGGGTGCGTGGACCAATGGACTTCAGGGGCGTGGATCGACCAGACGGTCGCCCGTGCGCACGCCGTCGGTGATTTCCAGAACCAACGCATACGAGACCCGCTCAAACACGCGGAATACCATCAACAGTCCGTTGCGTTCGTCCGGCAGCTTGAGCTGGGTAGGTGCTCCACCGGAGCGATCCAGTATGCGGGCGCCATCCTTCAAAATGGCCAGCACGGTGCCCGGGTCCATACCATCTTGTGTGCCCTTGTTGATCGCAACCACCTGGTTTTGACCGGCATTGACCACGGCATTGCCATAGATTGATACGATGCGGCCGCCTTCTATCTTGTTGTTGGGGGCGTGTGGGGTGTAGATTTGCAACTGGCGCGGTGGCTCAGGCAGCAAGCGATCTCCAACGCGCATTTCTTCCTTGGCGCCGATGATGTCGATGGTTGCGGGCACAATTACGGTACCGCTCGATCCATTTTCTGCATCAGCGGTGCCTTCGCTGCGGACCAACATCGCTTTGCCGGCATATTGCGCTTCATAGCCCAGAATCTCGCCCGTGCCAGGGTCCTTGAGTGGCGTCGCGTTACGGAACACGCGGAACAGTTGCTCTTTGCTTTGGTCGTCTAGCAGCGGCGTGCCATCGGGCCCACGTGCATAAACGCGGTCGCCGCGGGTAATCAGTACACGGTTGTCTTGCGCGGAGACAATGCGCGGTGCGGCGCTCAGACCGGCCTCGTCGACAACGATCGGTTCGGCCAAGAAGGCTTCGATGATGTTGGATCGCAGCGTTGGCAGCGCCAGGTCGGACAGCATTTCATAGCGGGTACGGGGTTCCACCTTCACGGTAAGCGGATCGGTTTGGTTACCGCTACCTTCTAGACGCAACCTTGCCAAACCGCCAGTGCGCTCCAGAACCAAGACCTGCCCAGGGTAGATGCGGTGGGGGTTTCTGACTTCTTCGATGTTCATGCCCCACAGCTCGGGCCAGCGCCACGGGCTCTTGAGGTACAGCCGGGAAATTGCCCACAGGGTGTCACCGCGTTTGACGGTGTAGCGGTCCGGTGCATTGGCGGCCAACTCACTCAGCGGCACGCCTTTTTGCGCCACATCCCTTGCGGTTTCCTTCTGCGCGGCCGTGATGGGGTAGTTTTGCGCCCATCCGGGTGCGCCCACCATGGCGCTGGCCAATGCTGTCAGCGCAGCCAGCTTGGCTAACTTGGCGATTGCCAGGGTGGATTCGCCTTTGAGGTGTGTCGTCATATCGTGCTGCATTTCCAAGGAAGAACTTGATAAGTTACGCGCGATTTTGCGCTCAAGCCCTTGATTCGGCAACGTTTTTAGCCAACAGACGGTGCGCAAAGCGCCAAAAGTGGCGAAAATAGCCACAATCCTGAAACCTTGCGGGACAGACCGCCGCTTGTGAAGCGGTCAAGTGCTGTAATCGACTTACGTGAAACCTTGCGGGACAGTCCGCAGCACGCGCAGCGAGCAAGCTCTGTCCTCGACTGATTAATATGCTACTTCCTATCCTTTGCTACCCAGACCCCCAACTGCACAAAGTCGCCAAGCCCGTGACGGTCGTGGACGAACGCATCCAGACCTTGATCGCCAATATGCTGGAGACCATGTACGACGCCAAGGGGATCGGGCTGGCGGCCACACAGATCGATGTACACGAGCGCGTCATCGTCATCGACGTGTCCGAAGAGCGCGATGCGCCGCTGGTGCTGATCAATCCCGAACTGGTGTGGACCAGCGCCGAGACGCACCTCAATGAGGAAGGTTGTCTGTCGGTGCCTGGCATTTACGACGGTGTGCAACGGTTTGATGCCGTGCATGTGCGCGCCCAGGACTTGAGCGGCACCGTACGCGTGATTGAAGCCGACGAGTTGCTGGCCGTTTGCATCCAGCATGAGATGGACCATCTGATGGGCAAGGTGTTTGTCGAATACCTGTCGCCACTCAAACGCAACCGCATCAAGAAAAAAATGATCAAGGCCCAGCGCGAGGGTGCCGAGTGAAGCCTAGGCTATCTGGAGTCATCGCGTGAGGGTCATTTTTGCCGGCACGCCAGAGTTTGCCCGCGTGGCGCTGGAGCATTTGCACGCCACCGGCCACACCATCGTGCTTGTGTTGAGCCAGCCCGATCGGCCTGCGGGGCGCGGCATGAAGCTGCAGTCATCCGCGGTCAAGCAGTTCGCGCTGGAGCACGGCATCCCTGCGGCACAACCGCGCAGCCTGCGCCTGGATGGAAAATTCCCCGAAGACGCCATAGCTGCCCGCCAGGCCATTGCCGACGCGAATGCCGACGTGATGGTGGTAGCTGCTTATGGCTTGATACTGCCGCAGTGGGTACTCGATGTTATGGCCCCCACGCTCCCCGCTGCGCGTGGTTCGCTGCTCCCCGAGGGGGCCGTCGCGCCTAGGGGCGGCCCGTCGGCGCTCACGCCGTCTTCAAAATTCGGCTGCCTCAACATCCATGGTTCGTTGTTGCCGCGCTGGCGCGGCGCGGCGCCCATCCACCGCGCCATCGAGGCGGGTGACACCGAGACTGGCATCACCATCATGCAAATGGATGCCGGCCTGGACACCGGCGACATGCTGTTGGTGCGCAGCATGGACATACTGCCAACCGACACCACTGCATCGCTGCACGACCGCATGGCGGCGCTGGGTGGCGAACTGGTGGTCATGGCATTGGACCTGGCTGCGGCCGGACGCCTCGAGCCTATGCCGCAACCGGTAGATGGCGTGACCTATGCCCACAAGATCGAAAAGCATGAAGCTGCCATCAATTGGCGCATGGATGCGGCCAGCATCGTGCGGCGGGTGCGGGCTTTCAACCCCTTCCCCGGTGCCACAGTCACGCTGAATGGTGAAGTCATCAAGGTCTGGGGGGCACGGCCTGGGGAAGCTGCGGTGACGCAAGGTCTTGGATCTATTCAGGCGCTAGCCCTCGACGGGATTGCGGTTGCCGCTATGAATTCCGTAGCAATCTTGACAGAACTGCAACGCCCTGGCGGCAAGCGCCTGGCGGTGGCAGACTTCCTGCGCGGCTTTGACTTGCAGGTCGGCATGCAGTTTGACCTGCTGCCGCTGGCCACTGGTGCAACGCTACCGGCTGCGGGTGCCTGAGCGGTCCCCGTCCACCATGCTGCTGCGCCGCGAAACATTCCGCCACACCGAGTTCCGCCAAGGCGCGGCCGACATGATGGGCGTGGCCACCGGCATTGCGGCCTGGGGGCTGATGACCGGTGTGGCCATGGTAAAGTCCGGCATGAGCACCGCCGAGGCGCTGTTGATGGCCGCCATCGTGTTTGCCGGTAGCTCGCAATTGGCCGCCATTCCGCTGATTTTGGCGGGTGCGCCGATCTGGGTGATTCTGGCCACGGCCCTGTGCGTGAATCTGCGTTTTGTCGTGTTCAGCGTGCACATGCGGCCCTACGTGATGCATTTGCCGTTGCGGGATCGCCTGTTAGCTGGCTACCTGACCGGCGACCTGACCTATGTGCTGTTTGTCAAACGTTTTGCGCACCCGGGCACTGACGCGGCTGAACGCAGGGGGCAAATGGCCTACCTGCTCGGCAACGGAGGTCTTAATTGGCTGAGTTGGACCACCTGCAGTCTGCTGGGTGTGGTGCTGGCCAATGCGATTCCTGCCCAGTGGGGCTTGGGTTTTGCCGGTATCTTGGCTTTGCTGGGCATGTTGTGTTCGTTGGCATCGAACAGGCTGCGCTGGATCTCGGCGGCAGTCGCGGGCTCAGCGGCGGTAGCGGCATTTGCCTTGCCGCTGAAGCTCAACATCCTGACGGCGATTGCCGCCTCGGTGCTGGTATGTCTGCTTCTGGAGAAAACGGCTTTGCACCACCAGCCGATAACGCCTTCTGGTCCAGGGCACTGACGTGGGCGATTTTTTCAGCGGTGAGACCGACCCCTGGACTCTGCTTACCATTGTGCTGATGGCCTGCGTCAGTGTGCTGTCGCGCTCCTTCTTTTTCCTCTCCAGCAAGCCGTGGACGCTGCCGCACTGGGCACAGCGGGGTCTGCAATACGCACCGATTGCGGCCTTGTCGGCCGTCATCGTGCCGGAGGTTGTGATGACGCAAGGGGTTTTGATCCATACGTTGCTGGATGCGCGGCTGTATGCGGCTGTGGCGGGGGTGGGCTACTTTTTCTGGCGCAAGGGGGCTGGGCAGGTGGTGTTGGGGACGATTGTGGTGGGGATGGCGGTTTATTTGCCGTTGCACATTGGGTTGGGGTGGTGACGCTGACTGCCCGAGATCCCGCTATTGGATGTTCGGCTATTGGATGTCCGGGTTGTTGCAAGCCTGTAACCGCCAGTAGCCCACCCAAAACCCGCTCTTCTACAATCCGGCCATTGCCCGCCAGCCCGGCGCGCCACAGCATTTTTACTCCCTTGAGGTCTATCCCCCTATGAACGTCATCCGTTTCTCCGATCTGTGCGCCAGTGGCCAAGTGGCTGGCAAACGTGTCTTTATCCGTGCCGACCTGAACGTGCCGCAAGACGACGCCGGCCACATCACCGAAGACACCCGCATCCGCGCCAGCATCCCGTGCATCCAGATGGCGCTGGACGCGGGCGCTGCGGTCGTCATGGTGACCTCGCACCTGGGCCGCCCGACCGAAGGCGCATTCACACCCGCCGATTCGCTGGCCCCCGTGGCCGCGCGCATGGGCGAGCTGATGGGCGGCCGCGCCATCCCCGTCATCGCCAACTGGGTCGACGGCGTGGACGTACCAAAAGGCCAACAGCTGGTGATGCTGGAGAACTGCCGCGTCAACAAGGGCGAGAAAAAGAACGACGAAGCCCTGGCCCGCAAGATGGCGGCCCTGTGCGACATCTTTGTGCACGATGCCTTTGGCACCGCACACCGCGCCGAGGCCAGCACCTACGGTATTGCCGAATACGCGCCCATCGCCTGCGCCGGCCCTCTGTTGGCCGCCGAGATGGACGCTATCTCCAAAGCCCTGCTGGCACCCAAGCGTCCTTTGGTCGCCATCGTGGCGGGCTCCAAGGTGTCGACCAAGCTGACCATTTTGAAGAGCCTGGCTGACAACGTGGACCAGTTGATCGTCGGCGGCGGCATCGCCAACACCTTCATGTTGGCCGCTGGCCTGAAAATCGGAAAGAGCCTGGCCGAGCCCGATTTGCTGGACCAGGCCCGGGCCGTCATCGAGGCCATGAAAGCCCGCGGCGCTGCCGTGCCCATCCCCACCGATGTGGTCACCGCCAAGACGTTTTCTGCCAATGCCGTGGCTACGGTCAAGCGGGCTACTGACGTGGCGGATGACGACCTGATCCTGGACATCGGCCCGCAAACCGCACTGGCCCTGGCCGCGCAGTTGAAAAGGGCCGGCACTATCGTCTGGAACGGCCCGGTCGGCGTGTTCGAATTTGCCGCGTTTGAGAACGGCACCAAGGTGATCGCGCAGGCAATCGCAGATTCCAGCGCATTCAGCATTGCGGGCGGCGGCGACACGCTGGCTGCTATTGCCAAGTACGGTATCGAAGACAAGATGGGTTACATCAGCACCGGCGGCGGTGCCTTTTTGGAGGTGCTGGAGGGCAAGACCTTGCCGGCCTTTGAGGTGCTGACGCGCCGGGCATCCGCTTAAACTGCTATCAAACTAGTAGCTGTATAAGCAGTATCAACGAGGGCTATAGGCCGAAAAGGCTTAGGCCCCTCTCTTAAAAACCCAAATTGGGGTTAAAACAGCTCTATGTCACCCACTTTGAGGTCTACCTTGAGCAAGCCGCGGCGGACCAGATCGGCTTCGCTGCAGACCTGGTTGCGGCCATGGTGCTTGGCGTAATAGACCGCTTGGTCGGCGCGCTCGCAGGCCGCAGCCGGTGAGTCACCCGTCACAATTTCGGTGACGCCGACACTTGCCGTGATGTGACCTGCCTGGGGAAATTCGTAGGCCGCCATATTCGCGCGAAAACGCTCGACGGCGGACACGGCGGCGTCGTGGTCTGAACTGCGCAACACCACCAAAAATTCTTCGCCACCAAAGCGGTAGACGCGGTCATAGGCACGGAACGAGGTTTTCAAGAGCCGCGCCACCAGAATCAGCACTTCGTCTCCGATCAGGTGTCCATAGGTGTCATTGACGTTCTTGAAATGGTCAATGTCCACCATGGCCAGCCAGAAGTTGGAAGGCGTATTGGCGGCCCGGTGCTCCACGCCATCGGGCAACTGCTCAATCTCTTGCGGTATCGTGGGCTTGAGGGTCTTGTAGAACAGATCGTCAAAGGGCTTGCGGTTCCACAGCCCGGTCAAGGCGTCGCGTTCGCTGTAGTCCAGCATGTCCAGGATGTTGCCGTACATGGTCAGCAGCCGGGTCGCGTCCCGGCGGTCTGCGGCGGTCAGCGTATGGGTCAACGAAATCTCGGCCACACCCCACAGCGTGGCTCCTTCGGCCACTGTCATTGGAAACCGCGCGACAAAATCAGCGTTCGATGCCGTGGGGGCTGTCTCCACCACTTCCATCCGGCTCGAACACAGGTGGCGGTTAGCGTCGCTGTCCAGGGGGGTCATCATGTCGGGGTCGCCGCGCATGGGATCGGTCACAAACAGCACGTTTTCGCCGGGCAGGGCCTTGGTCAGCGGCAGCCAGAACTGGCGGTTTTCGTCGTGCACCAGGCCGAAGATTTCAATCTTTTGCGCTGCAACGGTCTCCAGCATGGCACGGGTGATGCCGCTGAGCAAATCGTCGCGCTTGCGCAGACCACTGAGCTGCACCAAGTGGTCAATCAGGCTGGCGGAGCGGGTCAAGTCTAGAGTTTCCATGTCTGGTTGATTCGGCGCAAGTGTCGCAGGTTTTGCTTTAACCATGGGAGCTTGTGCCGAGTTGTGCGCCGCATACGCGGCCGCGGCCCGTTTGCTTGGCCTGGTACAGCTGTGCGTCAGCCAATCCGACCAAAGCGAGTGCATCGCCGTCGGCCCGCACGTTCCGGGTGGCCAAACCCAGGCTGGCGGTGACCACCCCGTCAAAGGGGGAGAATGCGTGTGGAATTTTGTGCGTGCGCACCATGCTCTCCATCTCTTGGCCCATGGCCATCGCATCTTCAAAACCCGTGTCGGGCAGGATGCAGGCGAATTCTTCGCCACCGTAGCGGGCCACCAGATCCGCCGGGCGGCGCAGGCCGGCCTTTAGCGTCAGCGCAATCTGGCGCAGGCAGTCGTCACCGGCCTGGTGGCCATAGCGGTCGTTGAATAGTTTGAAATGGTCCACGTCAACCATGATGACCGACAAGGGGGTGGTATTGCGCGCAGCCCGCGCCCACTCCACGCCCAGCTGCTGGTCGAAATAGCGCCGGTTGTAGACGCCCGACAGCCCGTCCAGAAACACGAGGTTGCGCAGCAGGTCAGATTGGAATTTGAGCGTCAGGTGGGTCTTGACCCGGGCGCGCACCACGGCGGGGTTGACCGGTTTGGATATGAAATCCACAGCGCCCACGCTCAGGCCGTGGGTCTCTTGGGCTGCGTCACTGTGGGCGGTGATAAAAATGACCGGTATGTTTCGGGTGGCGTCATGGGCTTTGAGTTGGGCGCAAACCTCGAAACCGTCCATCTCGGGCATCACCACATCCAGCAGTACCAGATCGGGCGGGTTGCCCTGGCAGATGGCCAGGGCCTGTGCGCCGCTGGTAGCCATAAATACCTGGTAATCGGCCCCAAACACCTGGTGCATCACCTGAATGTTGATGGGTTGGTCGTCCACCACCAGCAACTTGGGCTTGCCATAGGCGCCGTCCAATAGCGCATCCATCGGTGTTTCAAGAGCGATCATGGGCAAGGGATGCGTCACGTTGTCAGTTGGTTAACACGCATTGAACCACAGCTGAAGTAAACCGAACATCCGTGATTGCCCGTTGGTGCCCGTCCAATTGCGCGCCTGGGACCATGCGTGGCGGCTGGGCAACAACCACGGTTGCCAACCGGTCGCGTGACACCGGCCACTGAAAGCGGCAAGTTGACGATGTCGTGTAACGCCCGCCGAGAGGTTCCGTGTGAAAATGGCCGCCACTATAAGAGGAGACAGACACATGTTACGTCGCGCCACCAAGATCGTTGCCACCCTGGGCCCCGCGTCCAGCGACCCCGCACTGCTGGAGCAGATGATTCGCGCTGGCGTCAACGTGGTGCGTCTGAACTTCAGCCACGGCAAGGCGCAAGACCATATCGACCGCGCCCGCCTCGTGCGCGAAGCCGCCCAGCGCGCGGGCCGCGAAGTGGCCATCATGGCCGACCTGCAAGGCCCCAAGATCCGTGTTGGCAAGTTCGCCGAAGGCAAAATCTTCCTGGAGCCCGGTCAGAAATTTGTACTCGACGCCACCCGCACCGAACTGGGGGATATCGACGCCGTGGGTCTGGACTACAAGGCGCTGCCGCGTGAGGTGAAGGCCGGGGACGTGCTGCTGCTCAATGACGGCCTGATTGTCATTACCGTGGACGCCGTCAAGGGCGAGGCTATCCATACTACCGTCAAGCTGGGCGGTGAGTTGTCCAACAACAAGGGCATCAACAAGCAAGGCGGCGGCCTGAGTGCTCCGGCGCTGACTGCCAAGGACATGGACGACATCCGCACCGCGATGAGTTTCCAGGCCGATTACGTGGCGGTCAGCTTTCCCAAGAACGCCACCGACATGGAAATGGCGCGCCAGCTGTGCAATGTGGCCGCAGCCGAGTTCAACCACAAGCCGGGCCTGATCGCCAAGATCGAACGCGCTGAGGCCATCCCCAAACTATTGGAAATCTTGTTGGCCAGCGACGGCATCATGGTCGCCCGCGGCGACCTGGCGGTCGAGGTGGGCAATGCCATCGTTCCCGGCTTGCAAAAGCGCATGATCAAGCTGGCCCGCGAGCACGACCGTGTAGTCATCACGGCCACGCAGATGATGGAGTCCATGATCACCAACCCGGTGCCCACCCGTGCCGAGGTCAGCGACGTGGCCAACGCCGTGCTGGACGGCACCGACGCGGTGATGCTGTCGGCCGAGACGGCAGCCGGTAAATACCCGCTGGAAACGATTGTCGAAATGGCAAAAATATGCCACGCGGCCGAAGGCCATGAGGATTTCGAGTTAGAGGCGGACTTCACCGGAAAAATTTTCCAGCGCATCGACCAGAGTATTGCCATGGGCGCGTTGTTCACGGCCCACCATTTGGGTGCCAAGGCGATCGTGGCGATGACCGACAGCGGCTCCACTGCGCTGTGGATGAGCCGTCACCTGATTCGCGTGCCGATTTATGCATTGACCTCCAAAGTAGCGACGCAGCGCAAGATGGCCTTGTACCGCAATGTGCGCCCCTTGTTCATCGACACCAGCGCCGACCGGGACACCGCGTTGCGGGAAGCCGAGAACCATTTGAAGTCACGCGGCATCGTGCAATCCGGGGATGTCTATGCCATCACCTGTGGGGAGCCGATGGGGTCGCCCGGTGGCACCAATATGTTGAAGATTTGCCAGGTGGGGTGAGCCTTTTTAGCCCGATCTTGTGCTGTGCCCGCCCTGCACATGGGGTGGGTGCCGCCGTTCGTGTCCCCCGCCCGTTCCGGGCTCCTCCTCTACCTCACTCGGGTACCCACCCCATGCGCAGGGCTGCGTCGGAAGTGATGTAGTCATCCCCCCTCACCTTTGTGCGCAAACCAGCGCGCAACGCGCCATAACCCAGGCCAGTTAAAATCCGCCCATCGGTACAAGTTACCAAGCGGTTACCAACTTCCCAGGGGATTTCACTATGGCACTCGTCTCAATGCGCGAACTGCTGGACCACGCGGCCGCCAACGGCTACGGCATTCCAGCCTTTAACGTCAACAACCTGGAGCAAGTTCAGGCTATCATGTCGGCCGCCGACGAGGTGGGTGCCCCCGTCATCCTGCAAGCCAGCGCCGGTGCCCGCAAATACGCAGGTGAGCCCTTCATCAAGCACCTGATCCTGGCGGCCTGCGAAGCCTACCCGCACATCCCGTTGGTCATGCACCAGGACCACGGTACCAGCGTCAAGGTATGCGAAGGCGCCATTGGCCTGGGTTTTGGCTCGGTGATGATGGACGGGTCGCTGATGGAAGACGGCAAGACGCCGGCCAGCTTTGACTACAACGTCGACGTTACCCGCAAGGTCGTGAACATGGCGCACAGGTCCGGCGTCACCGTCGAGGGCGAACTGGGTTGCCTGGGCAACCTGGAAACCGGCGAGGCCGGTGAGGAAGACGGCATCGGCGCTGTCGGCAAGCTGGACCACAGCCAGATGCTGACCGACCCCGAAGAGGCCGCCACTTTTGTCAAGGCCACGCAGCTCGACGCGCTGGCCATTGCCATCGGCACCAGCCATGGCGCGTACAAGTTCAGCCGCAAGCCCACGGGCGACATTTTGGCCATCAGCCGTGTCAAGGAAATCCACGCGCGTATCCCTAACACCCACCTGGTGATGCATGGCTCCTCTGCCGTGCCCGCAGAGTTGCTGGCCATCATCAACCAGTACGGCGGCAAGATGAAGCAAACCTATGGCGTGCCGGTGGAAGAAGTGCAAGAAGCCATCAAACACGGCGTGCGCAAGATCAACATCGACACCGACATCCGCCTGGCGATGACCGGCGCGGTGCGCAAGTTCCTGTTTGAGAACCCCGACAAATTCGATGCCCGCGAGTGGCTCAAGCCCGCCCGCGAAGCCGCCAAGGCCGTTGCCAAACAGCGCTACATGGAGTTCGGCTGCGAAGGACAGGGCGCCAAGATCAAGGGCGACAACCTGTTGGTCATGGCCACACGGTATGCCAAAGGCGAGCTGGCACAAGTGGTGCAGTAAAAAGGCCCCCACGCTCCACCGCTGCGTGGGCCGCTGCCCCCCCGTGGGGGCTAACTCGCCTTGGGGCGGCCCGGCGGCGAGTTGTCGCCTCCACGCCGCTAACGATCCATGACCGGAGGCGCGGTGCCATAATCGCTATACACATCGAAGGTGTATAGCATGAGTACCCGTACCAATATCGTGCTGGATGACGCGCTGGTGGCCCAGGCCATGGCGCGTGCCGGTGTCAAAACAAAGAAGGCCGCCGTCGAAGCGGCCTTGCGTGCCTTTGTGCGCAAGCCGGACTATTCCGGGCTGCTGGCGATGGTGGGCACGGGCGCCATTGCTGATGAATACGACCCCAAGGCCTTGTTCCAGAACGTGCCGCATGTTGCTGAACCGGTCGCTCCCTATGCCACGGATAGGACCACGGGCAAGACCACGGGCAAGAAGGCCACCACCAAAGCCAATCCACCCGCCGCCAAGCGTGTCCGATGATTGCGGATTCGTCGGCGTGGATTGAGATGCTGCGCGGCCACACAACCCCGGTAACGAGCCGCCTGGAGCAAGCCTTGCGCAAGGGCGAACCCCTGTTGATGCCTGACGCTGTCTACCAGGAGATCTTGCAGGGAGCGCGCGATGCGCGGCATTTTGTCAACCTGCAAGCCCAACTGGACATGGTACCGGTGTTTGTGCCCGAAGACTCCCATGAAACCGCTCGCCAGGCGGCCATGCTCTATGCGCGTTGCCGCTGGGCAGGCATGACGATTCGCAGCCCCAACGATTGCCTCATAGCAGCCTGTGCCATAGAGGCCGATGTGCCGCTGTTGCACGCGGACCTTGACTTTGAACACATTGCCACGATTGCGCCGCAGTTGCGGTTTGCCTTGTAACCTGGCGCCCCCGCGCCCAGTTCCACGCGCAGCGCAATTTCAATATGGGGCTGGACTCCCTGGAGCCGTCCAGGGGAATGCGGGGATAATTGATCCCTTAGCCCGCACGTCCGTCCGTGCTGCGGGGACTTGTCGAATCTCGCTACGCCTTCCTGAATGCCATGACCTCCACCAGCACCGTCCACACCTCCGCTTTACATTCATTAACGCTGCTTGCCCGAGGCAAGGTGCGTGACAACTACGCTGTCGGCACCGACCGCATTCTGATGGTGGCCAGCGACCGCCTGTCGGCCTTTGACGTCATCATGGGCGAGCCCATCCCCGGCAAGGGCAAGCTGCTGACACAGATGGCACTGTTCTGGTTCGACAAGCTCGGCCCCAAGGGCCTGAACATCTGCCCCATCCACCTGACGGGTGAGGCGCCCGAGAGCGCGGTGCAGCCCGACGAAGTGGCCCAGGTCGAAGGCCGCTCCATGCTGGTCAAGCGCCTTAAGCCCCTGCCGATCGAAGCCGTGGTGCGCGGGTATCTCGCCGGTAGCGGCTGGAAGGAATACCAGCAGAACGGCGCCGTCTGCGGCGTCCAACTGCCCGCAGGGCTGCAAAACGCGTCCAAGCTGCCCGAGCCCATCTACACGCCCGCTGCCAAGGCGGCAGTGGGTGATCACGACGAGAACATCACGTTCGAGCAAACCGTGGAAACCATTGGCCTGGACCTGGCCACCCGTGTGCGCGACATCAGCATCGCCATCTACAAGGCCGCTGCCGAATTTGCGCTGACCAAGGGCATCATCATTGCCGATACCAAATTTGAGTTTGGCCTGGACACCGACGGCACACTGACGCTGATGGACGAGGTGCTGACCCCCGACTCATCACGCTACTGGCCCGTAGAAAGCTACAAAGTTGGCACCAACCCGCCCAGCTACGACAAGCAGTTTGTGCGCGACTGGCTGGAGCAAGCCGTAGTGGACGGCAAGCCCTGGAGCAAGACGCCACCGGCGCCGCGCGTGCCCAACGATGTGATTGCCAAGACGGCGGCCAAGTACCAGGAAGCGTTGGAGCGCCTAACGACCTAAGTCAAATGGGCTTCCAGCCCTCGTGCAATAAGCGTAGTGTGCTACTAATTATGTAGCAACCTGTTTACCAAAACGCGATTCTAAGAGTCGTCGGACATCGCCGGATACAGCGGCCGATCCTGCTCTTCGGGCGTCAAGAGCATGCGCAGCGGGAACATAAACGTGCTGCCCTCTCCCAACGTGCTGCTGACCGCAATCGAACTACCCATCAGGCGCACCAGGCGGTCGGCTACGGCCAGTCCCACACCAGCACCACCCGGGCGCTGCGCAGCGGGTACCTCGGCCTGGAAGAAGCCCGAGAACACACGGTGCCGGTCGCGCGGGGCAATGCCCATGCCGGTGTCGCGCACCACGAACTCCAGCAACACCGAATCCACCGTGCGTTCTTTCATTTGCACCTCTACTGACACGGTGCCGGCGTTGGTGAACTTCACCGCGTTGTCCCCCAGGTTGCCCAACACCTGCAGCAGGCGGGCATCGTCGCCGTACAGCTCGGTCGGAACAAATGGATCGCAAACCATCTTGATCTCAACCGGCCGGTCTCCAATCTGGTCCAGCAGGCGTTGCTGCAGTTCCGCCAGCAGTAAGTCGATGTGGAACATGCGCGGCACCAGCACCAGTCGGCCCGAGGCGCTCTCTGAGTAGTCCAACACATCGTTGACGGTAGCCAGCAGGCCACGCGCCAGGGCATCCATGCGCTCCACGTATTCGCTCTGGCGTTCGTCCAGCCCGCTGCGCCGCAGCAACTGCAACAGGCCCAGTTGCGTATCGATGGGGGTACGCATTTCATGGCTCATGTTGGCCAACAACTGGCCTTTGGCGCGGCTGGCCGAATCGGCCCGTTCACGGGTGCGCTGCAGTTCCATTTCGCTGCGTTTGCTTTCGGTGATGTCCTCAAACGTGCCCACGCTGAAGGCCAACTCATCCTCTGCGTTGCGTACCGGGTGCCCGGTAACGCGGAAACGCCTTGGCTCGCCACGCACGGAGATTTCGAGGTCCTCGACATTGCTTTCTTCGCCGTGCATGGCCCTGAATAGCGGGTGCAGTCCCGACGGGAAGCGCTTGTCGGTGCCGGCCACCTTGCCGCCAATCAGGTCGAATACATTGATGGGCGCACTGCCAGAGAGCTTCTCGCCCAGCTCGACCATATTGACCCCCAGCGCCTCCTCCAAACGCCGATTTCCATAGTGCACCCTTCCATCCACATCCAGCACCAGGACCCCCAGCGGTAGGCCGTCTACCCACTGCAGCATGGAATGCTCCACCGCCAGCGACACAGACCGGTTGTAGACCGCTACGGCCTGGAAGACCACCACCACAAATCCCCCCGTGCCCAGCAGCAAAGTAGCCCAGGCGGTGGGATCACGCAAATAGGCATTGAGGTCGACGCTGAGCGACAGCCAGCCGGTGATAAACCCAATGGCCATGCCAACCAAGGCCAGTATGGCCGCCACCATGACGGCGCGTGCACCGCGCGCCGGAAACAGGGCATTGGCCACAACCAGTCCGCCCATCAGCCACCACAGTGACGGTGCCGCCAGCCCCAGGTTCAACACACCCGCCACACCCACTGTAAATAGCGTGGCAACTACCGCGCCTGCCTTCAGCCAGGCGGGCAGTCGCTTGCGAGCCAGAACCAGCGCCAGGTACAAGGCGCCAAGAGAAATGTGCAGGTTGTAGATAGGCAACCAGCCCGTGGTGGCCGACCGTGACAGCGACAGCGGCACCACCAAGACACCAATCCAGAAAACGCCACGCACGAGGCGGTTGGCGAGCTCATTGCGCAGGCTCGCCAATTGGCGATTGAGCTCGGCCGACAACTGCGAGGTGTCTAGGTCCATGGCATCGAACCGCTAAGAGCGGCGTGGTCGAAAAATGGTGATTGTAAGTATTTGTAAGGGAAACTTGGCAACCCCGGTTGCAAATTGTGCGGACTAGGTGTTTCCCCGATGTCACACCCCAGTACCACCCACGCGCTGTCCAGACGTCCAAGAATCAATACCGACGCAACAACCCTGAGGAGAGACCCATGTCTGGCAAAAAGATTTTGATGATTTGTGGTGACTACTGTGAAGACTACGAAACCATGGTGCCCTTCCAGGCACTGCTGGCCGTGGGCCACACCGTGCATGCGGTGTGCCCTGACAAAAAGGCGGGCGATGCCATCAAGACCGCCATCCACGACTTCGAAGGTGCCCAAACCTACAGCGAAAAACCCGGACACAACTTTGTCTTGAACGCCACGTTTGCCGAGGTCACGGTCGCGTCCTATGACGCGCTGGTGTTGCCCGGTGGCCGAGGTCCTGAGTACCTGCGCACCTACCCCACCGTCGTGGCCATGGTCAAACACTTCTTCGACACCAACAAACCCGTCGCCGCGATCTGCCACGCCGCCCAACTGCTGGCCGGAGCCGATGTGCTCAAAGGACGCACCTGCTCGGCCTACCCGGCATGCCGGGTAGAGGTGGAGCGCGCAGGGGGTACCTTTGCCGAGATTGCCATTGACGCGGCCTACACCGACGGCAACCTGGTGACGGCCCCCGCCTGGCCCGCGCATCCGGCATGGATTGCGCAGTTTCTGACAAAGTTGGGTACCAAAATATCCCATTGACGCGTCCCAACGTGCATCGCATGATGGCCAGCATCCCAAACGCCCAGCAGGAGAGCCGCCACCATGTGCCAAGTCTTTATCAGCGCCGATCCGCATCTGTACGACTGCCGCGTGCGCTCCGTGCGCCTGCATGGCGTGGCCACCAGCATCCGCCTGGAAAACCTGTTCTGGAATGTGCTGGCCAATATTGCACAGCGCGACGGCATGCGGGTGCCGCAACTGTGCACCAAGCTCTACGATGAACTGGTCGCCGAGCGGGGCGCGGTGGACAACTTTGCGTCTTTCCTGCGCGTGTGCTGCGGCCGCTACCTGGCGCTGCAACTCTCGGGCGGTATCCCGCAGGATGCCAGCATTCCCATCAGCAGCTTGAACGCCCAACGCGTGCTGGCAACTGAGCGCCGCAGCAACACCGGCACACCTTTTGTGCGCTTTGCCGTAGCGCCTTCGGGCATGGAGGCCCGCAGTCGCGTGGCCTAATAGTTTGCCCTAGACCGCAACCAGCAGCTTGCCCGTATTGCGCCCTTCGAACAGCATGTTTAGCGCGTGCGGCAGTTGCTCGAAGCCATCGACGATGGTCTCGTCAAATACGATGCTGTGGCTCTGCACCCAGGGCTCGATGATGGTGCGCATCTCATCCATGCGGTGCACGTAGTCGCGCGCCAGAATGCCTTGTATCGTGGCGCGCTCGTACAGCATGTGCTGCAGAAAACGCGGTCCCATGTCTGGCTTATCCAGCCCGCCGTCGTACTGGGCGATGGTGCCGCAGATGACGATGCGGGCGCGGCGTTTGATCAGCGGGATCACCGCGTCGGTCACCCTGCCACCCACATTGTCGAAATACACATCCACACCGCCGGTCTGTCGCTGTATCTCGGCCTGCAGCGCGGCCGTATCGGTGTGGGCGCGGTAGTCCACGGCACCGTCCAGCCCCAGCGTCTCCAGCAGGTAGCGGCACTTGTCGGGTCCACCGGCAATGCCCACGACCTTACACCCGGCGCGCTTGCCAAACTGGGCCACCAGCGAGCCCACAGCACCGGCCGCGCCGGAGACCACCAGCGTCTCGCCAGGCTTGGGTCGCCCGGCCTCCATCAGGCCAAACCAGGCGGTGCGCCCGGGCATGCCCAGCACGCCTAAAGCGGTGTTGACCGGCGCACGGGCAGGGTCCAGCTTTTGCAGATCATTGGCGTGGCACTTGGCAAACAACTGCCAGCCGGTGTAGCCCAGCACCCAGTCGCCCTCGGCAAACTGGCTGCTGTTGGACGTTACTACCTGGCCGACTATGCCCGCGCGCTGCACGATACCCAGCGGGTGTGGCACGTCGTAGGTGTTGCGCGCATGCTGCTGTATGCGCATGTACGGGTCCACGCTGATCGTGCGGGCGCGCACGATGACTTCGTTGGTGGACAGCGTGGCATCCAACGTGCTGTCGACCAGTGTGTAGTGCTCGGGCCCCACGCGGCCGGTGGGGCGTTGGGTGTAGAACCATTGGCGGTTGGCGTAGGTGGCAGGGGATGGCGTGGTGGACATGGTGAGGGCCTGTTGGTGAGTGGGCCACGGGGCCCGGATCCGCAAAGACGGCAGTGTGCTCCAATTCAATGTCTTAATGTTCAACCAATATTCATTAATACGGTCGTTTTATTCATGCTTGATCTACCCAACCTGGTTCACTTTTTGGCCGTGGCCCAGCACCAGAACCTGGCATTAGCGGCCGATGCGCTCAACCTGACGCCCAGTGCCGTGTCCAAATCCCTGAAGCGCCTGGAGGCCGAGCTGCGCACCCAGTTGTTTGACCGCGAAGGCCGCGCGCTGAAGCTCAATGAGCAGGGCCGCCGCCTGGTCGAGCGCGCCATGCCACTGGTGGCGGCGGCCGAGCAGGTGCGTGCCGATTTTGCCGGCGAGCGCCACAGCGTCAAGTGCCGCATCGCCGGGCCAGACCTGCTACAGGTGGGCTGGGCCCAGAGCTTGGCGGACACGGTGACCGCGCGCTACCCGCAGGCCAGCTTTGTGCTGGCGCACAGCGGCGACGACGCAGCGCTGGCCGCCGTTTTGTCGGGCGAGTGCGATGTGGGGCTGGTCAGCATGTCGCAGGGCCGTAGCCTGGACGCGCGGCTGGCTGCCGTGGGGCTGGGCAGCACCGAGTTCCGCGTGGCTGCAGGTGCCTCCCATCCACTGGCGCAGGCGGCCCGCAGCGCGGGTGCCAAGCGCGCAACGCCGCCAGCCGTGCCCATTGCCGACCTGCTGCAGCACGATTTTGTCGCGCCACGGACGCCGCCCTTTGCCAGTCTGAACAACCAAAGCGCGACCGACGGCTGGCGTGACGACGTGTTTGCCCGCAAGATCCGCTACCGCACCGACAACCTGGTGCTGGTGCAACAACTGCTAAGCCAAGGCCGCGCGCTGGCCTATCTGCCCGACTACGCCATCACCGCCTGGCAACTGCGGACGGTGCCCGTCACCGGTTGCCGCTACCGCTGTGTGCAAGATGTTGCCATGGTCTACCGCCCGTCGCTGGGGCTGGGCTGGGTCGCTTTTCTGGCAGATGCCTTAAGAAAAACCGGCCACTAGCCCTTGTACTATAAGGCTATCTAGCTACCAAATATATAGTAACGATCGAGTGAACGAGCCTTACGCAACCGCAACCACGCTGACCTGCCCCCTCGTTAACCGCCACTTTTTTTGTCGAAGAGTCTGCCGAACGCAGACTTACGCTGACGGCTGGTGGTCGGTTCCAGCGGCCTTTTTTCGTAGCAACGCCTCAAAGGCCAGCGCCGGGATCGCCGCGCTGTAGAGGTAGCCCTGCATTTGGTCGCAACCGTGCGCGCGCAAGAAGCTGAGTTGCTCCTGCGTCTCCACCCCTTCGGCAATCACTTTCAGGCGCAAACTGTGCGCCAGTGAAACAATGGCCCCGACGATGGCCGCATCGTCTGCATCCTCGGTGATGTCGGCGACGAAAGATTGGTCGATTTTCAGCACATCAATGGGGAAGCGCTTGAGGTAGGACAAGCTCGAATACCCGGTGCCAAAGTCGTCAATGGCGATGTGAATGCCCAGGGACTTGAGGTTGCGCAGCACTGCAGTCACAGAATCCACATCGCTCATGATCATCGATTCGGTCAGTTCCAGTTCCAGGTACTGGGGCTCCAGCCCCGAGCTTGCCAGCGCATCCGATATCGTCTGAATCAGCGCGGCCTGTGCAAATTGGCGCGCCGACAGATTCACCGCGACCCGCAGGTCCCCAAATCCGGCTGCTTGCCAGGCTTTGGTCTGTTGGCATGCGGTGTTCAAGACCCAGGCGCCAATGGGAATAATCAGCCCGCTTTCCTCCGCCAGGCCGATGAAGCGTGATGGCGCAATCAGTCCGTGCACGGGATGCCTCCAGCGGATCAGGGCCTCCATGCCCACCGCCAAGCCGCTGTCCACGCTGACCTGGGGTTGGTAGTGGACTTCAAACTCATTGCGCTCCAAGGCGTGCCGCAGATCCGTCTCCAGGGTCAAACGGTCCAAGGTGCGGGCGTTCATCTGCGGCGCATAGAACTGGAAGGTGTTGCGGCCCATTTCCTTGGCCCTGTGCATGGCAATGTCCGCGTGTTGTATCAACTTCTCGGCGGTAGCCCCGTCCGCAGGGTAGCTGGCAATGCCCATGCTGCAGGTCAGCACAAACTCATGGCCTTCGACTGTCAGCGGCTCCGCCACGGCGTCCAGAATACGCTGCAGCAAGGCCATGCCGGGCCCCTCACTCAGTTGCCCGTGCAACACCAGCACAAACTCATCGCCCCCCAAGCGGGCCACGGTGTCGGCATCGCGCACGGCAGCCTGCAAACGTTCGGCCAGCGCCTTCAACAGGGTGTCACCGGCGGCAAGGCCCACGGTGTCGTTGATGAATTTGAACCGGTCGACGTCAACAAACACCACCCACACGGGTTGCTTGTTCCGCTCCGCGCTCGCAATCGCGTGGGTCAGTCGGTCACGCAGCAGGTTGCGGTTTGCCAAACCTGTCAGGTTGTCGTGGTGCGCCTGAAATTCCAGTTCAGCCTCGAATTGCATCACGGACGTGATGTCGTACTGGGCCACCACAAAGTGGCTGATGGTGCCATCGGTGTCCTGCACCGGGGCAATGAACAGCTCATTCCAGTAGCCGGTTCCGTCCTTGCGGTAGTTACGCAGCAGGGCCCGCCCTTCGCGCTTTTCTCGCAGAGCAGCGCGGATCTCGTCGATATTGCGCTGGTCTTTGCTGTTGCCCTGCAGCGAGGCCAGGCTATTGCCCACCACTTCTGCAGCCAGGTAACCCGTGATCCGCTCAAAGGCCGGATTGACATACTCGATGGCATAGTCCGGCCCGTCCGCGTTACAGATGATGACCGCGTTGGTGGACACCTCGATCACGCGCTCGCGCAAACGCAGGGACTTTTCCGTGCGCTCCCGAACGGCCAGGTCTTCGGTCAGGCGCAGATTGGCAAAATGCAACGACGCCGTGCGCTCGGCCGTTACCCGCTCAATCGTCACCTTGCGCGAAGCCAGTGTGTAGACATAGGCTGCTGCCAGCAGGCTGGTCAACAGGCCGGCGAACAAGACGTACAGAGAACCCTGGTTGTGGCGGGTGAACAGCACGGGTTGTTGCACCACCTGGATATGCCAGGGTTTTTCTGCCAGTTCAAACGCCTGGTGGGTCGGCTCAACGGTATTGAAAAACAGCCAGGACGGCAGTGCCGCAATGGCACCCCACCAAGGCCCGGGAGCGTGGTCCAGCGGCGTCCCGTGGCTGGCGACCAGGTGCGCGGGGTCGGCCTCTGGGCTGTCGTACACCGTAATCTGCATGCCGGAAATGGTAGGCAGACCACCCGCCCCCAAAATGGATTCAATGAGGCGGCTGACCTCAAAAACAGCTGCCGTTTCGCCGATGGCCGTCGGGTTGGTGTTTGCGCGGTTGGCTGGGGTCTCACCCAGGCGGTAGACCGGTGCCACGACCACGAATCCGGCGCGCCCCCCTTTTTGCTGGACCAAGGCCGTCAGGCCAGTGGCCGTCGCCTGCCCGGTGGACTCAGAAGCCTTACGCGCCTCCATCCGGTCTGCCGCCATGGCCGTGTCCAGACCGAGAGCCGCTTCATTGCCGGTCAAGGGCTCGATGTAGTCCACGACGTTGTAGCTAGCGCGTACGCCCGCGGTCTGTGGTTTGCCGTTCACCACTTCGGTAATGGTGAAGCGGGGGTACAGCCGCTGCATGGTTGCCTCATACGCGCGCCGGTCGCGCTGGGCAATGATGCGCTGAAAGCTCAGCGCCTGGATGCTGGGGTTGCGCTCTAACAGCGGCTTGGTGAATGAACGAAACTGCTCACGGCTGACCATGCCAACGACCTGGAACAACTGGTTCACCACGCGGACCTGGTCCACGGCATCGTGCAGACCGGTGGTGACAGCAGCCACCCTCAGCCCAGCCTGTTGCTGAAACTGGAGGTTGAATTGATCGACTTCGGACCTGCGCTCGGACACGAACAACAGGCCGGTGAGGGCCAGACCTGCGAGAAGCGCAATCAGCGCCGATACCGATACGGAAAATCGTACACGGTAGACAAACTTGTACAAGCCCCCTCCTGTTGATGGCCCGGTGGGCCGTGCTCGGATACCCGTCTACTTAACCCATCCGGTACCACTATACGGCAGGGCAGACGGGTTGTGGGCATTCCTTTGCATCTGGCAGCACGGCTGGCGACGGCAATCGCTGGGTCAATGCGCTGCGGATTGAGGCTTCGGTCGCTACGTTTGTTTGAGCGCAGCTTTACACCGCTACCTCCAGGCCTGTGAGAAGGTCGTCCAGTACGGTGACTCATAACGACACGGTAGACTTGATCGCATCGCCACTGAGCAGTTACACGAATCGTTGACCCACCATGCCAAA
>JANXVI010000468.1 GCA_025351745.1 Rhodoferax sp. | reverse complement strand
GCCGGGTCGCGGATCAGGCACAGAAACGGCGCCAGGCCGGTGCCCGTGCCGATCAGGTAAAGGTTTTTGCCAGGCAGCAAGTAATCGATGAGCAGCGTGCCGGTAGGCTTGCGACCCACCACAATCTTGTCGCCTACTTTGATGTGCTGCAGGCGCGATGTCAGTGGGCCGTCCTGCACCTTGATGCTGAAAAACTCCAGGTGTTCTTCGTAATTGGCACTAACGATGCTATAGGCGCGCAACAGCGGCTTGCCATTTTCCTGGCGCAAACCAATCATCGTGAAGTGGCCGTTGGAGAAGCGCAGAGACTGGTCACGCGTGGTGGTGAAGCTGAACAGGCGGTCTGTCCAGTGGTGGACGCTCAATACAGTTTCTTCCTGGAAAGCACTCATGGGTACCCTTGCGATGTTTGGTCAAAGACGGATTCGGGAAAACCCTTTAGTGTAAATCGTTCGCGCGGGGTCGCAGTCGCGGGGTTTACTTAGGCCTCAACGCACTTTGGTTTTCTGTTATGCGTGCATTGCCGGTGGATTTCTTCCTCAACTTCTCCAAGCCTATCCTTACCAAAGAAAATCTCTTTCCCTACGAAGAACGTGGGCGAACCAAAGGCACCACGCTCGAAGGCATCTTGGGTGCTTGCAAGCAGCCCGCTTTTCACATCAGGCTGTTGCGCCGCTTCAAGCAAGGCATCAGAGTCCAGTCCAGCTGTCTTCAATACGTCAATGATCTCTGCAGGCTCACTCATGTTGCGTCCCTGCTCCCACATGGCCTCATACATCGCATCTACGTAGGGCTTCAAATTGCCCATCGATTGGGCAGCAACTACCCCTCGCATAATTTGGAGTGTGTTGACAGGAAAGTATGAATTGATCTTGAACCGATCCAGCTTGTGCTTCGCAAGGAAGCGCTGCATTTCAAGCCTGTCATAGGCTTGCCTGTTGGGGACACCAGCAAAGGCTTCTGCTGGCGAGCGGTTGTTGGCAAGCTTGAAGAGCCCTCCCAACAGGATAGGGACGTACTCAAACTTGATCTTGGTGCGCCGCTCGATATCAGGGATAACCTTGTGGCAAAGATAGGCATTGGGACTTCCGAAGTCGAACAAAAACTGAACTACTGGGTTGCTCATGGGTGGATTCCGATCATCGTCGTGTGAATTTCAAATGGGGAAGTGAGGTTGAACTACCAACGCTCCATCCATGGGCGCAGTTCTGTCTCATGCGTCCAGGCATCGCGCGGTTGCATATGTATCTGCCAGTAGGCCTCCGCAATGCTGTCCGGATTCAAGATGCCAAGTTGTTCCTTCAACTTGTACCGCTCAGGAAAATTGGTGCGAATGAACTCCGTGTCAATGGCTCCGTCGATAACAGGGTGAGCGACGTGGATTCCTTTAGGCCAAAGTTCGCGCGCCATGCTTTGGGATAGAGCCCGCAATGCGTGCTTGGCACCCGCAAAGGCAGCAAAGCCATCGCTCCCGCGCAGGCTGGCAGTGGCACCGGTAAAAATAATCGTTCCTCGTCCACGCGGCAACATCACTTTGGCGGATTCCCGTCCCATCAGGAATCCTGAGAAGCAAGCCATCTCCCACACCTTTTGGTAGACGCGCGAAGTGGTCTCAGTGATCGAAAAACGCACGTTTGCACCAATGTTGAATACTGCGACCTCAATGGGCGCGATGTCGCGTTCAATCCTTTCGATGAGACCAATCATTTCTTCCTCCTTGCGGGCGTCACTGCCGAATCCATGCGCTTCGCCGCCACTGTTGCGGATGTCGGTCACAAGGGGTTGTAGCTTGTCTTCACTACGGCGGGTTACACAGGCAATGTAGCCTTCACGCGCAAAACGCCGGGCAATTGCTCCGCCTGTGGCGTCACCGGCTCCAATGACAAGAATGGCTTTCTTTTCGTTCATGGTGGGTTCCTCTCAAAAAGTCTATTTGTCGCTGCTGATAAGTTGCTCACCGGCGTGTAGCACTGCATTCAACAGCTCGCGCTGCAGCACTTCGCTGTGCATGGCACGCGCAAGCATGACTGCACCAACGTTTTGTGCCATGACGACCCAGGCAGTGGCGACATCACCTGTCAATACCCTCACGTTTTCATGGATCGTCTGCAGACCTTGCTCAAAGGCTTCTTTCGCCACGTCATCGGCGCGACCAATTTCAGCGGTGAGCGAAGGCAACGGGCATCCCACCCCCGGCTGCTGCACATGACCCATGCTCAAGTAACCTGCGAGCGCGCGGGATACCTGCGTTGCGTCGTCCGGGTCCACACTCTTGTACAAGTCGGCGGTGCGCTGCATTTCGGCAGTGATCATCGCCACGAACAAGTCCGACTTGCCGCTGAAATGCTTGTACAAGGAACCTGTGGTCACGCCCGCCGCCGCTGCCAAATCCGCCATTCCACTGCTGATGAAACCATGCTGTTTGGCATGGCGCCCGCCCGCATCAACCAGCTTGGCGCGGGCTTGCTCCTTGTACTCGGTCGTGTAACGCATAAGACACTTTTTCTCTAAATTGGTGTTGACACATTTTGAAACGCTACGTTAGGATAACAGTCATTATCCAATAAAACAAGCACATCTCTAAACATTTTGAGGACGACTCCGCCATGGAAAAAACCGAGACTGAACCCTGGAAAAAAACGGCGTGCATCATTTGCTCGCTCAACTGCGGTTTGGAGATAAAGACCGAGGGGAGCCGGATCACCAAGATCAAAGGGGACAAGTTACACCCTATTTCCCAGGGTTATATCTGCGAGAAGTCGCAGCGTATGGACTTTTATCAAAACGGTGCAGATCGCATCGATTCACCCAAGCGACGTAGACCGGATGGAAGCTACGAGGACATTGACTGGGATACCGCCATATCCGAGATTGCCGAAAAGTTCGCTTCCATCAAGAGAAAGTATGGGGCGAGAGCATTCTGTACTACGGAGGTGGCAGTCAGGGCAATCATTTGGTGGTACATATGCAGACAGCACCATCAAAGCCTTGGGGATTCAGTACAGGTCCAACGCATTGGCCCAGGAAAAAACGGGCGAGGCTTGGGTGCAGGGCAAGATGACCGGTGCGCCGGTGCACGGCGACCTTGAGCACTGTGAAGTGGCGGTTTTTTTGGGCAAGAACCCCTGGCAGTCACACGGTTTTGCCCGAACCCGCGCTGTGCTGCGCGAGATTCAGAACGATCCCAATCGCGCGATGATTGTGATCGACCCCCGCCGAACCGAAACCGCGAAGATGGCGCACTACCACCTTGCCGTCAAACCCGGCACGGATGCGTGGTGTCTGTCAGCCCTGTCTGCCATTCTCATACAAGAAAAGCTGGTGGCAAGCAGTTGGTTGGCGCAACACACGACGGGTTACGAAGCAGTAGCGGCAGCCTTGGGGAAAATTGACATCGCACGCTACGCTGAAATTAGCGGAGTCGATGAGTCACTTCTACGATCTGCGGCCCGGCGCATTGCGGGCGCTAAAAGCGTCTCCATGATTGAAGACCTGGGCGTGCAGATGAACGTGCATTCCACGCTGAACAGCTATCTGAACCGACTGGTGTGGCTGCTGACCGGAAACTACGCCAAGCCCGGAGCCAACAACGCGTTTGTGCCGCTTTTGAATTTGTCCAATTCCAGCCGCAGCGCATCCAAAAAGCAGGCCGCTGACAAAACCTCGGCGCCACGCAAGTGGACCCACAGTCCGGTCACCGGCTCCAAAGTCATCATGGGCTTGATCCCCTGCAATGTGATCCCCGATGAAATCTTGACCGTGCACCCCAAGCGTTTTCGGGCCATGTTCATGGAGAGTACCAACCCGGTGCACTCACTTGCCGACAGCCAGCGCATGCGAGAGGCCTTGCGTGCGCTCGACTGCAGCGTGGTGATCGATGTGGCTATGACCGAGACCGCGCGCCAGGCGGACTACGTTTTGCCGGCAAGCAGTCAGTTTGAAAAGGCCGAGGCAACTTTCTTTAACCTCGAATTTCCTCGCAATGGATTTCAACTACGTCACCCGCACCTGCCGCCCCGCCCTGGTACGCTGACCGAAGCGGAAATTCACGCTCGCTTGCTGGAAGCCTTGGGTGAGTTGAACACCAGCCACTACACGTCATTGCGCCTTGCTGCACGATTGGGCTACACCGCATTTGGTTTGGCATTTGCCTGGAAGACAATGCGCGACAAGCAGTTGGCTCGGTATGCACCGGTGGTGCTGTACCGCACCTTGGGCGCAAGTTTGCCAACCTATCTTGCCCCCGCCGCATCGCTATGGGGCATCAGTCAGCTCTTTGTCAGAGCCCAGCGTGCCGCGGCGCGTGGCGCCGGCTTTGGGGGACCGACGCTACTCGGTGGCAATCGCCTTTTCAAAGCGATTCTGAACAACCCATCAGGCACCATCTTTGCCGTGAGCCAATACTCCGACAGTTGGGATGCCGTAAAGCTACCTGGCCACAAGATCAACCTGCACATTCAGGAGATGCTCGAAGAGCTGGCCACGATTGACAGCAAGCTGCCACCACATCGCGCGGAATACCCCTTCATCTTGTCAGCCGGAGAGCGCAGGGCAGACACCAGCAACACCTCCATTCGCAACCCTGATTGGCACAAAAAAGGTGCCTTTGGCATGCTGCATATTCATCCCCTGGACGCTGCAAAGCTGGGATGTGTTCAGGGAGACTGGATTCAACTGCGCACGGTTCGCGGAACCGCGCAAGCGCCTGTCGAATTGACCGATGAACTTCAGCCGGGCCACGTCTCATTGCCCAACGGCCACGGCTTGGACTACCACCAAGCAGACGGCAGTTTGGATCGTAGGGGCGTTTCCTTGAACGAACTCACCAACACCACCGACCGTGACCCGTTTGCCGGAACGCCATGGCACAAATACGTGCCGGTACACCTTGAACGCATTGCCCCAGCCTTAAACTGAAAGAGACCAAGAACATGACCCATGTTGTGACTGAAAGCTGCATACGCTGCAAATACACCGACTGCGTCGATGTGTGCCCGGTAGACTGCTTCGTCGAAGGCCCCAATTTTCTTGCGATCGACCCGGACGAATGCATTGACTGCGCGGTGTGTATCCCCGAATGCCCGGTCAACGCAATTTACGCGGAAGAAGACCTGCCCGCCGATCAGTGGCACATGACTGCCTTGAATGCAGAGCTATATCGACTACCGGGGTGGAAGGTGATTGCAAAGAAGAAAGTCCCACTACCCGATGCAGAAACGTGGAAAGAACGGGCCAACAAACTGTCTGAACTTCAGCGCTAGGCAAACGCGGCTGCATTGGCTACCGCCAGCGCCGTCATATTCACCACCCGCCGCACGGTAGCCGACGGTGTCAGGATATGCGCGGATGCTGCTGCACCCAGCAGGATAGGCCCAACGGTCACGCCATTGCCTGCGGTCAGCTTCAACACGTTGAACAGGATATTCGCCGAGTCCAGATTCGGGCAAATCAGCAGATTGGCCTCCCCGTGCAGAGTGGTTTCGGCCAATGCCGCACGGCGTATTGGTTCGGACAGCGCTGAATCTCCTTGCATCTCACCATCACACTCGATATCCGGCGCCATCTTGGTAAACAGCTCACGCGCCAATCGCATCTTGCGGGCTGAGGGACGGTCGGATGAGCCGAAGTTGGAGTGCGACAAAAACGCGACCTTGGGCGGCAGGCCGAAGCGGCTGACCTCTTGGGCGGCCATCAGCGCGATGCTGGCCAATTGCTGGGCGGTGGGGTCTTCGTTTACGTAGGTGTCGGCAATGAAGAGTGCATACTTTTCCAGCATCAAGGCGTTCATGGCCGCCATGCCGGGGGCATCGGCACGCAGGCCGATGATGTCGCGCACATGCCCCAGATGCACGTCGTACCGGCCCACTATGCCGCACAACATGACATCGGCGTGGCCCAGCTTGACCGATAGCGCAGCGATGGTGGTGTTGGAGCGGCGCACCGCTGCCTTGGCGGCCTCTGGTGTGATGCCGTGGCGGCCCATGATGCTGTGGTACAGCTCCCAGTACTGGCGAAAGCGCGGGTCATCCTCGGGGTTGACACAATCCGCGTCGCGGCCCAATTGGATGCGCAAACCGGCCTTGGTCAGACGTGCCTGGATAACAGCGGGGCGACCGATCAGGATGGGGTACGCCAAGCCCTCGTCCACCGCCACCTGGGCGGCGCGCAGCACGCGCTCATCTTCACCTTCGGCGTAGGCCACACGCTTGGCGGCAGGCAATACAGCTTTGGCAGCGCTAAACACCGGCTGCATGAACATGCCGGTTTGGTACACAAAGCGCGACAACTGTTGGCGGTAGGCCTCCATGTCTGCAATAGGCCGTGCCGCGACGCCGGAATCGAATGCAGCCTGGGCCACGGCGGGCGCGATGCGCAAAATCAGCCGCGAGTCAAACGGCGTTGGGATCAGATAGTCCGGGCCAAACACCAGCTCTTTGCCGGCATAGGCGTTGGCCACTTCTTCGCTGATGTCGGCCTTGGCCAAGTCGGCAATCTGGCGCACGCAGGCCAGCTTCATGGCCTCGGTGATCTTGGTGGCGCCGCAGTCCAACGCACCACGGAAGTTGTAGGGGAAGCACAGGACGTTGTTGACCTGGTTGGGATAGTCCGAGCGACCGGTGGCGATGATGCAGTCCGGCCGGGCCTCTTTGGCCAACTCGGGGCGGATCTCGGGCTCGGGGTTGGCCAGTGCCAGGATGATGGGTTGGCGCGCCATGGTCTTGACCATCTCTACGGTCAGCACACCGGCGGTGGAGCAACCCAGGAACACATCCGCATCCTTGACCACATCAGTCAGTGTGCGGGCGGGTGTGTTTTTCGCAAAGCGGGCCTTGGATTCGTCGTAGCCGCCCGGGCGGCCTTCGTAGATGACGCCTTTGGAATCACAGGCAAACACATTCTCCATGCGCACGCCCAGGCCCACCATCACATCCAAGCAGGCCAGCGCCGCAGCGCCCGCGCCGGACACAGCGATCTTTACATCTTCAATGCGTTTGCCGACCAGTTCCAGGCCATTGATCAAGGCCGCGGACGAGATGATGGCCGTGCCATGCTGGTCGTCGTGGAAGACCGGGATGCCCATGCGTTCACTGAGCTTTTTCTCGATGTAGAAGCACTCCGGCGCCTTGATGTCTTCCAGGTTAATGCCGCCCAGCGTGGGCTCCATAGCGGCGATGATGTCCACCAGCTTGTCGGGATCGTTCTCAGCCAGCTCGATGTCAAACACGTCGATGCCAGCGAATTTCTTGAACAGGCAGCCTTTGCCTTCCATGACCGGCTTGCCGGCCAGCGGGCCGATATTGCCCAGGCCCAGCACGGCCGTGCCGTTGGTGATGACGCCCACCAAGTTGCCGCGCGACGTGTACTCCACCGCCAGCGACGGGTCGGCCTGGATGTCCAGGCAGGGGTAGGCTACGCCAGGCGAGTACGCCAGCGACAGGTCACGCTGGTTGGACAAGGGTTTGGTGGGGTTGACCGAAATTTTTCCGCGGGTGGGCGTGCGGTGGTACTCGCGGGCGGCTTCACGCAGGGCTTGTTCGGCGGGGGACAGGTCGTTGTTCATTTTTGTTCTCCGTATATTTGGCAATAGGGGTCGGTAGTCGGGGCAAGGATAGGGGCAAGTACTTCGAGTCGGTACTAGTCGCCCAAACAGATGCCCACATCGCGTGCGGTTTGCAGCGTGTCGCCATCCAGTGGCACGGCCTTCATGCGGCCGGCCACGTCTTGTAGAGGTACGTAATTTACATTGGGAAAGGCCAGAGCCACCATGACGCCGGTCTGTCCTTCGTCCAGCGCGCGCACGGCAGCGGCGCCAAAACGCAGGGCCGCCAGGCGGTCAAAGGCGGTGGGGCTGCCGCCGCGCAGCAGGTGGCCCAGCACGACCACACGGGTTTCTTTACCGGTGCGCGCTCCCAGCGCCTTGGCGACCTGCTCGCCCATGCCGCCTAGGCGCTCGGCGTGGCCCGCCTCGGCAGCTTGCAGCACTTGGGCATGTCCATGGCGCGGTACGGCGCCCTCGGCCACCATAACGATGGAATAGGTTTGCCCATAGGCGTCGCGGACCCGGATGTGCTCGGCCAGCCGGTCAACGTCAAAGGGGATCTCAGGAATCAGAATGCCGTGGGCGTTGCCGGCAATGCCGGCATGCAGCGCGATCCATCCGGCATAACGTCCCATGACCTCCACCACCATGACCCGCTGGTGGCTCTGGGCCGTACTGTGCAGGCGGTCCAGACACTCGGTGGCAAAACCCACCGCAGAGTCGAACCCGAAGGTGGTCATGGTCTTGTCCAGGTCGTTGTCTATGGTCTTGGGCACCCCCACCACGCGCAGCCCCTTCTGGTGCAGGGCATTGGCAATGGTCAGCGAACCATCACCCCCCACCGACACCAGCGCGTCGATCTGGTGTCCTTTAAAGTAGGCCACCAGCTCGTCCGAGCGGTCGGTCTCGCCCAAGGTGCCATCCGGCAAGCGGGTCTGGCAATGGAACGGGTCCCCCTTGTTGGTGGTGCCAAGGATGGTGCCGCCCTGGTGGGCAATGCCGCGCACCGTGTCGCGGGTCAGGTGCAGCACCCCGCCCGCCGGGTAGCGCTCGGGGAACAGGATGCCGTTGAAGCCGTCCCGAATGCCATGGCATTCCCAGCCGCGGCGGATGGCTGCAATGGTCACCGCACGGATCACCGCATTGAGCCCCGGCGCATCCCCGCCTCCGGTACAGATGGCAATGCGGCGAATGGGGGACGGTGGCATGCAGACTCCAACTCAAAGACTGGATTATGGTCACGCTTGGGGCGAAAGCGCATGCAAGTTGTGGATGACTTCATGCGCTGGGTTCTGCGATCATTGGGCCATGCAGATTTCTCCGAACTCCAACCCATCGACGATGCCAACGCCAACCTTGCTGGTGGCCTGTCTGTGTGCAGACTGGTGCGGCGCTTGCCGCGAGTACCAACCTAAGTTTGAGCAGTTGCAGGCCACATTCCCTGGCGTGCAATTCGTATGGGTGGATGTGGAGGACGAGTCCGAGCTCGTAGACCCGATTGAGGTGGAGAACTTCCCCACGCTACTGATAGCTACGCCCGACCGCGTGCAGTTTTTCGGCACCGTAATGCCACACCTGGAAACCTTGCAGCGGCTGGTGGAGACACAACTGGCACCAGGCGCCCCAGCCCAACCACAGCAACCCATCGTGGAGGCACTGGCCCAGCGCCTCTGGGGAAGGATCGTCTAAATCAAATTAGCCGCTATCCCTCGTAGAATATGAACAGGCAGCTAGCAATTCAATAGCAATTAGACCGTTTTTCGTTTTAAAAACCTAATGCCCCATTGGTCGCTGTAAGCTTGGTGGGTTTTACGCCGGCAGCCGCACAATACAAGACTCAGGAACCAGAAAAATATATGGCCAACCACAGCGTACAGGAAGAAGTCTCAGACTATTTAGGTGGATTGCGTCAAGCCAATAGTGAGGAGGCGAAGAAACTCCGCTTTCAAAACCTCCTCAGTCGACTTTTTCAAGACAGTCAAGCTGCCAAAGATGTTGTCAACAAACTGGCACACGGTGGCGAAAAGACGATTTTCAACATTCCCCGCCCCGGTACCTTAAAAACTGGGTTTGCCGACATTGCTTACAGCAACGTCATTATTGAGTGGGAAAAGGACTTGGCAAAAACCGGCCGCCATGCCGAAGATCAACTGGCCGAATACCTTGCTGGCAGTTGGCACAGCGGCGAGCGGTACGACTACATCCTGATCGCGACCGACGGCCGCATTTGGCGCACGTATGCACCTAACCTTGAAGTATTGCTAGGCCAGGCAACGCCAAATCGCACTGCACTACGCAAAGTAGAAGACTTTGAGGTCAAGAAAGACAACGAGGATAAGTTTTTCTATTTCCTCGACCGCATTCTCTTTCGTTCGACCAAACAGCGCGCCACGCTGGACGCTATCCAGCTGGATTTTGGCGACACGTCACGTGCATTCATCAACACCGTGCAAGCCATGCAACGTGTTATGCCCGCCCCTAACGATGTGTCACCCGTCCAGGTCGCGTTCGAGCAATGGCAGCGTTTTTTGGAATTGGCGTACGGAAAGTTTGATGATCGGCGTGGTGTTTACCTCATTCACACCTATTTGAGTGTGTTTTCCAAGCTCTTGGCCTACGCTGTTCTACGTCCACAAGCCCGCCCCAGCGATGACGAATTACGCAGCATCCTGACCGGGGATGCATTCAATGCGCTCAACGTGGCGAACTTTGTGGAGGGAGACTTTTTCTATTGGGTGTCAGACGCTTCGGTGTTCGCACGCCTCGCTCCCGCATTACGGGAGCTCTACAACCAGATCACCGAGTACGACTTCACCGACGTCGAAGAAGACATTTTGAAAGGTGTGTATCAGGAGCTGATCGACATTGACACCCGGCACTCTTTGGGGGAGTACTACACCCCTGATTGGTTGTGTGAGCGCGTGGTGGCCAGCTTGGATTTGGAGCGCGGCAGCCACACGCTTGACCCCGCCTGCGGTTCTGGCTCTTTTCTGCGCGCGCTGGTGGCGCGTTTTCGCGCGGACTGGCCCGACATGCAGGTACAACAAATTGCCAACCAGGTCACTGGAATAGATGTGCACCCGCTGTCGGTGCAAATCGCCAAGACGACATTGCTGCTGGCTTTGGGCGAAAGTGTGGCCCGTGCCAACAAGCCCGTCACACTCAACGTGTACCTTGCCAACACTTTGTTTTTGTCTCAAGACGAAGGCAAAAAAACGCTATTTACTACTGGGCACCGCTTTCTGGTGCAGGTGGACAAACAGCGCTTGCCGCTGGACGTGGGGCCTTTCATCGGCCAGCCAGACCGCTTTACCAAAGCGATTGGCTTGGCACAACATCTGGTGGAAGCCGACATTGACACCGAGCAACCCTTTGCCGCATTTGAAGTGGCCCTCAGAAACCGCGTTCCGTCCGTTGAGTTGGATCGCGAAAACGTGAGCCAATTGCACGAAATTTACCGGGCCATGCGCAAAGCCAAACTCGATGGGCGCGACAGCATCTGGCAGTTTGTGTTGCAAAACGTGTACCAGCCAGTTTTCATGTACCGCAGCTTTGATGCCATTGTGGCGAATCCACCGTGGTTGACCTATGCCGACATCAGCAGTGGCGATTACCAGAAACTGGTGCGAGACATTGCCCGTATATATGGTTTAACGCCTTCTAGCAAAGCCAACAACCCGCACATCGACCTGGCTGCCGTGTTTTTGGCCCACTGTGGCAAATACTTGGCAAAAGACGGCGCGCAACTGGCGTTTGTTTTACCCCGTTCATTCTTGACCGCCGACCAGCATGCCAATGTGCGCAGCGGCGAGGCCAGTGGCTTCAAGTTGACCGAGGTGTGGGACCTGGATGGGGTCAGCCCACTGTTCAACGTGCCGTCTTGTGTGCTTATGGCTAGCGCATCGCAACCCGAAGGGGACGATGCCCGGCGTGCTCGCAGCCTGGCCAAAAACGGCATTGTCGGTGCCACGTTTGTGGGCAAGCTGCCCCGGCCCCACATGCACTGGCAAGATGCGCAGGCCTTTTTGACCGAAAAAACGGTGCGCTGGTACTTTCAAGAATTGGGCGCCGCACAAAGTAAAAAGAAACGATCCGCCCTGGTGCAGCAAAAAATGACTGGCGAGAGCGGGGGCAACGTCTATGCGCCACGCTTCAAGCAGGGGGCCACCATCGTGCCGCGTGCATTTTATTTTGTTGAACCGCAGGGGGCGACCATTGGTGCGCATACCGATGTACGCGAGCGTGTTCTGAACCTGCGCACGCATCCGCTGGCGCTGGAAGGTGCCAAAAAGCCATGGGATGGCATCTCGCTGGTGGGACAAATGCAGGGGCAGTATTTGTTTCGCACCGCGCTGGCACGCAATGTGTTGCCGTTTGCCCTGATCAACCCGCCGCTGATTGCATTGCCACTGGTGCAAGAAGACCTGGTGGATGCCAAAGGTACGCCTCTACCGGGTAAACTCCGTTGGCGCTTGCTGAGTGCCGCAGAACTGACGGGGCGGGGCGACGTGGAAGCTGCCAAGTGGTTTGGTCAATGTGAAAAGCTGTGGGGCGAGCGGCGCAGCGACAGCGCAAAGAAGCAAAAGTCCAGCATGACCGACTGGCTTGACTGGCAGAAAAAACTGACCGATCAGCCCGTAGATGCGAAGTGGGCTGTTTTGTACACTGCGTCCGGCACTGATGCCTCTGCTGTTGCCACGAATGTAGAAGGTCAGGCACTGCGTCTTTTGGCTGACCACAAGACTTATGTCATGTTTGTTGGCGGCGAGGACGAGGCACGATATCTTGAGTGCTACTTGAACTGCGGGTATATCAATCATGCGATCAAACAGTTCCAGTCTCGTGGTTTGTTTGGGCCAAGGGATGTTCACAAGAAAATTCTCGAACTTCCCTGGCCGGAATTCGACGGCAACCGGCCCTCGCACCGCCGCTTGATCGACCTCGGCCGCAATATCGCCCAAGCAGTGCAAGGCATTCTGGGCACGCAGCAAGAACTGGAACTTGACCCGCGCACCTTGGGCCGTCTGCGCAGCAGCATTCGCCGCGAAATCAAGCATCTGATGGATCAGATAGACGCGCTGGTTGAATCCATCTCGACCGGGCAGGATCTGGTGGCGCAAGCAGGGTATTTTGACGAGCTAGTGACTCGGCCGCGGCCGGATTTGACTGGCTCATCAGCGCAGGAAATCAGTGATTTTTTGCACACAGAGCGTGATGCCTGGTCGCACAGGGATGCAAGTGTTCAACTGCCAGCGCCGGTGAAAAAACAATGAGCGGCGGACATGTATTGTTGCTCGACTCCAATGTCTGGAGTCATTTGATCCTTGGCCAGCCTGACAACCAGGCCCGAGTGCTGGCATGCTTAAATGCATTGCGTCAAAAGTATCCAGGCGCACAGTTGGCTACCAGCCAAATTTGCGTAGCTGAATGTCTGGTGGGCGCTCGCCGCTTGCCTGACCCCGAGCAACGCAAAGCAGCGCAAGCCGAGCTTACGTTTGAGTTTTCAAAGCAGGAGCTCATGTTGGTAGAAGTCACAGCGGAGGTGCTGGACCGAGCGGCCACGCTGCGTGCTGAAAGCTTGCGTCGTTCCGCAGCGTTAGGTGGGCCATTACCAAAAGCTGACGGAGGTAAGTTGAAGCTACCCGATGCCACAATTGCCGCCAGTTGCTTGACATTCGATCCACCCGGTATTCTGGTAACCGAGAACGCGTCAGATTTCGAATTTCTCGAAAACGGCTTGCATCAAACGGTTGCGGGGCTCATCGTCGAAAAGCTTGAGCCTTGAGGTTCCACACTTCGTGGTGCGCAATTCGTGAGGGTGGATGTGGAGGACGAGTCCGAACTGGTAGACCCGACTGAGGTGGAGAACTTCTCCACGCTGTTGATGGCCACTCTGGAGCGGGTGAACTTTTCTGACACTGTGATGCCGCACCTGGAGACCTTGCAGCGGCTGTTGGAGACACAGCTGGCGCCAGACACGCCCCAGGAGCCCCTGGTGGCATCACTAGCGGAGCGGCTGTGGGCCAGGGTCTCTTAAGCGAAATCGGCCTCTAGCCCCCGTCGGATGTTGCGGTACCGCTATGTATTCAATAGCAGACCATCACGCCATCAGAGTTTGGACTCCACCCATGCCTGCACGCTGGCCAACGCTGCGGGCAGCTTGGCAGGATCGGTACCACCAGCCATCGCCATGTCGGCCTTGCCGCCGCCCTTGCCGCCCACTTGGGCTGCGATGAAGTTAACCAGCTCACCGGCCTTGACTTTGGCCGTGGTGTCGGCGGTCACACCCACTGCGATTTGTACCTTGTCGCCATCCACCACGCCCAACACCACCACGGCGGTCTTGAGCTTGTCTTTCAGCTTGTCCATGGTGTCGCGCAGGGTTTTGACATCCGCGCCGTCCAGCTTGGCAACCAGCAGCTTGATGCCGCCCATGTCGATGGCCTGGCTCAGCATTTCGTCACCCTGGGCGGAGGCCAGCTTGCCCTTGAGGGCGGCGACTTCCTTTTCCAGCGCCTTGACGTGGTCCATCACGTGGCCGAGCTTGATCCCCAGTTCGGCCACCGGTGCTTTGAGTGTGGCGGCGGCTGCACCCACCGTGTCTTCCAGGTCTTGCAGATAGGCCAATGCGTTGGCGCCGGTGACGGCTTCTATACGCCGCACGCCGGCCGCAACGCCGCTCTCGCCCACCACCTTGAACAAACCAATGTCACCCGTGGCTTTGACGTGGGTTCCGCCGCAGAGTTCGCGGCTGCTACCAATGTCCAGCACGCGCACGGTCTCGCCGTACTTCTCGCCGAACAGCATCATCGCGCCGGTCTTCTGGGCGGATTCAATGTCCATGACGCGGGCTTGCGCGGCGGCGTTGGACAGAATTTCTGCGTTGACGCGGTTCTCGATCTCGCGAATTTGGGCGTCGGTGACCGGGGAGTTGTGCGCAAAGTCAAAGCGGGTGCGCTCGGCGTTCACCAGTGAGCCCTTTTGCTGCACATGGTCGCCCAACACTTCGCGCAGGGCTTTGTGCATCAAGTGGGTGGCCGAGTGGTTGCGCACGGTAGCGGCGCGTTGGGTGGCATCCACGTGGGCGGTGACCGCATCGCCGACCTTCAGGCTGCCAGTCTTCAACGTGCCGTGGTGGCCAAACACATCAGCCTTGATCTTTTGCGTGTCGCCTACTTCGAACAGGCCGTTGTCCGAAAACACCGCGCCCTCGTCACCCACCTGGCCGCCGCTTTCGGCGTAGAAGGGGGTTGTATCCAGCACCACGACACCGTTCTGGCCGGCATTCAGGGCTGTAACCGGCGTGCCTTCTGCGTAGAGCGCTACGATTTTTGCAGCTTGTGTGAGCTCGCTGTAGCCGACAAAGGTGTTGCCTGCGCCGGTATATTCCAGCGCCTTGTCCATCTTGAATTTGCCGGCAGCGCGGCCTGCGGCCTTTTGCTTGTCCATCGCGGCTTGGAAGCCCGCTTCGTCCACTTCGACGCCGTTTTCGCGGCACACGTCGGCCGACAAATCCAAGGGGAAGCCAAAGGTGTCGTGCAGCTTGAATGCCACATCGCCTGACAGCATCCATGTTTTATCCGCAAACTTCAGGTCGTTCTGCACAATCAATTCAAAGTCAGAACTGCCACCCATATTCATTGTTTGAGTACCAGTGAAACTCTCGAAAGCTGCAATATCTTCAGGAGTAAGACTTGGAACAATTCCAAGTACGCGTAAATTCTGATCTGACGCATCGCGACCCGAATCTTTGATGCTTTGTATCAACTCAGGAATAGTTTTCTTGAGGCTCGCAATTGCAGCAGTAGCAGATTCGAAACTCTTAGAGTAGATCAGCACCTCTTCTTTTGGGTCCGACCTTGTTAAGGTATACATACCAGCAGACTTGGCCACAACAGAAGTGTCCCAACGATCTTCAAAGGCGTAGTGCAATCGATTCGCATAACTCTTCGCCTCAGTTTCTGCAGGGTCCAGGGCCGAATCGAGTATTCGCATTCCAATTTCAAGCGTCTCAAAGAAGCGTTCCTCTTCCACGCGCAGCACGTCGGTGATGCGGGCTTCTTGTGAAGCCAGATTGGGATACGCCGCGCCCATCACCTTGACCAGATCGGCCACCAGCTTGTGGAAGAACGGTGTCTTCTGGCCCAGCTTGTAGCCGTGGCGGATGGCGCGGCGGATGATGCGGCGCTGCACGTAGCCGCGGCCTTCGTTCGACGGCAACACACCATCACTGACCAGGAAGGCGGTGGCGCGGATGTGGTCGGCGATCACGCGCAGGGATTTGTTGTCCAGATCGGCACAGCCGGTTTCGCGGGCCGCGGCCTTGATCAGCGCGTCGAACAGGTCAATCTCGTAGTTGCTGTGCACGTGCTGCAGGATGGCGGCCAGGCGCTCCAGGCCCATGCCGGTGTCCACGCAAGGGGCGGGCAGCTTGTTGAGGCTGCCATCGGCCTGCATGTCGAACTGCATGAACACGTGGTTCCAGATTTCGATGAAACGGTCGCCGTCTTCACCCGGGCTGCCGGGTGGGCCGCCGGGGATGTGGTCCCCATGGTCGTAGAAAATTTCAGAGCACGGGCCGCAGGGGCCAGTGTCGGCCATCATCCAGAAGTTGTCGGACTGGTACTTTTTAGCACCCTTTTTGTCGCCAATGCGGATCACACGCTCGGGCGGCAGGCCGATTTCTTGGGTCCAGATGTCGTAGGCTTCCTGGTCGTCGATATAGACGGTGGCGGTCAGCTTCTCGGGCGGCAGTTTGTAGACTGTGGTCAGCAACTCCCAGCCCCATTTCAGTGATTCGCGCTTGAAGTAGTCGCCAAAAGACCAGTTACCCAGCATCTCGAAGAAGGTGTGGTGGCGGGCGGTGTAGCCCACGTTTTCCAGGTCGTTGTGCTTGCCGCCGGCACGCAGGCAGGCTTGAACGGATGCGGCACGCACATAGGAGCGCTTGTCGGTGCCCAGGAACACGTCCTTGAACTGCACCATGCCGGAGTTGGTGAACATCAAAGTGGGGTCGTTGCCAGGGACCAGCGGGCTGCTGGCGACCACGGTGTGGCCTTTGGAGGCGAAGAAGTCGAGGAAAGACTTGCGGATTTCGGCGACGTTCATTACAGCTTGGGTCATGGCAATACGATCTTTGGGCGGGTGTCTAGTGGGATTTCACGACCAGCAGCGCTGGGTCGCAGATAAACCTGATTATCTCCCGACCTGCGGGCGCTTTTCAGGCCCCACCCGCCCTGTGTTGTAGGCGCGCGTCTACATGGCCTTGAAAAGGTGCACGTAGGCCCGGCTTACGGCCAATTCGGTGGCGTGGCCCTTCATGCGCACAAACACGCGACTGGTGTCGTCACGGCGGGTGCCGTCCAGGTGCTGCAAATTGACGATGGTGGAGCGGTGTATCTGCCAAAACTGCGCCGGATCGAGCTGCGCCGCCAACTCAAAAACCGGGATGCGAATCAGGTGTTCGGCGTCTGCCGTCTGCACACAGGTGTATTTTTCGTCGGCATGGAAAAACAGCACGTCTTGCACTGCTAGTTGTTGTGTGTAGTCGCCCCGGCTGGCGCGCACCCAACGCAGGTGTTCTGCGGGGGCCGCCTGCGCCGGCAGGAGCTTGTGCAACACCGCCAGCAGATTGGCATCTGCTCCATCAGAAGAAGAGGGAGGGGCCGCCAGCACCCGCTGCACCCGCTCCATGGTGCGCTGCAGGCGCTCCAGCTTCACGGGCTTGAGAACATAGTCGACGGCCTCTTGC
>JANXVI010000051.1 GCA_025351745.1 Rhodoferax sp. | reverse complement strand
CACATCCAACCGAGGTTGATCTTGCAACACCGTTCCTATGCCGGTCAAGATCGCGCCCGCTCTGGCTCGCCAGGCATGACCATCGGCACGCGCTTCTGGTGAGGTAATCCATTGGCTCACGCCGTTGTCCAGGGCGGTCTTTCCATCCAGAGATGCGGCAATTTTCATGCGCACCCAGGGTGTTTTGCGGATCATGCGGCTGAAGAAACCGATGTTGAGTTCGCGGGATTGGATGGCTAGAGGGTCGTCAACCCGCAAAATCTCCACGTCAACACCAGCCGCCCGCAGTTGCGCAAAGCCTTGGCCCGCTACCAGCGGATTCGGGTCCGCAATGGTTGCGACGACTTTTTTGATGCCAGCGGCAATCAGGGCACTGCTGCATGGACCGGTGCGACCATGGTGGGCGCAAGGCTCCAGGGTTACGTAGGCCGTGGCACCTTGGACGGACAACCCTCGATCTTTGGCGTCCCGCAGTGCCATGATCTCGGCGTGGGGGCCGCCAATGGGCTGGGTCTGGCCACACCCAAGCTGCTTTTCATCATGGCCGGCGATCACGCACCCCACGGCAGGATTGGGTGGGCAGATGTTGTGAGCTGCGGCAGCGAACGCCAGCGCTTTTTCGATGTGGGAGTGGTTCACGGGGAATTTGAAAGCTTGCAGCCCAGTTTACCGTTTGGCGGCGCAATGCAGCCGGATATCTGGATTGCATTGCTGTTGAGGAGGGCTTGCAGTAACCTACGGCGTATGAAAAATCGCAGAAATGGTTTTACGCTTATTGAAGTGCTGATAGTCGTGGCGATTATTGCAGTGCTTGCGGCGTTGGCTATACCAAGTTTCACTACGATGCTGATGAAGCGGTCAGTTCAGGGGGCTGCGCTTGCTCTGGTGACCGATATGCGCTATGCCCGGTCAGAGGCTCTGCGGCGCTCTGTCAAAGTGTCGATTTGCAGCCTGGCAACAGGCAGCACCTCGGCATGTTCTGGTAGCCCGGCTAAATGGGAGAATGGTTGGATGGTGTTTGTTGATACTGGTGCTACGGTTGGCACTTGGGAGGCGGGTGAAGATATCGTTCGAGTTCAGCAACCCCCCAGCAATATTGCGACCATAAATAACGCTGCCTCGTCTGTAGCTAATGTATTTACTTTTGAGGCAAATGGAATTGCCAAGGCATCAACTGCAACGCTCATCGTGAAGCCGACCAGGAATTCTTCGGACACCAATGACCGCTTGGTATGTGTGTCCATTAACGGACGTGTCGCTTTACGCGTTGAAGGGACGACATCATGCACTTAGTCAAGCGTCTGCACCGCGGTGGAGCCCCCGTCCGGAGGATGGTTCGGGGAGTCTCTCTCATCGAGGTGCTGGTTTCCGTTCTGCTGGCTTCCATAGGACTGTTGGCGTTGTCTGGTGCCAATGTAATGTCTATTCGCTATTCCAAAATGTCGCAGTATCGGGGCACGGCCACCATGCTGGCGGCAGATCTGGCAGAGCGCATGCGCGCCAACCAAGGCGGGCTTACAACATATGACGTATCTGGAGTGGCGAACGATTTTGCAGCCCAGGTGACTTTGCCATCTACCAGCACGGCCTGCGAAGGCTACAGTGCCACCTGCCTTCCTACTGCGATTGCCGCCTACGATCTTGCAAACTGGCGGAATGTGGTACGCACGCAATTGCCCGAGGGCTCCGTTTTCATCATTCCGTCAACGGTTGTACTGGCTGCAGATGTATGGGTGGCTTGGCGTGACCCGGCGGTAGCCAACGATGCTGAGAACAGCACAGATTCCCGCAACAACGCCAAAGAGTGCCCTACCGACTTACGTGTCAGCACCGACAAAAGTATACGGTGCAGCTATTTCAGGATCAATATATGAAAGTCGCGCGCGCTCCTGGCAAACAAAGAGGTGTGACGCTGATCGAGCTCATGATCTCTATGGTTATTGGCCTGGTGGTGGTGGCCGGCGTGATGGTCAGCTTTATTGGCTCGGGGAGGGCGGGGCGTTACCAGTCCGCCATAGGCCAAATGAACCAAGATGCACAAGTCGCTTTGAACTTGCTGTCGCGGGAAATTCAAATGTCGGGCTATATTTCGCCGGGGCAGACTTTGGGTGCTCCCGCTCTATTTGGTTGTGATGCTACGACTGGAACCGTGCCGTTTACGAGTCCAGCGTCGACCGGGGCGTTGACGTGCGCAGCGGACACAGGAACCGCCAAGGTTTCTGCGTTGGAGGTGGTATACGAGGCGGACATAAAGACCACTGTGAAAACCAGTGGTGGGCTCCCGTCGGATTGCCTGGGCAACGGGTTGACCATTTCCGGGTCGATTTACATCGCACGCAACCGGTACTTTATTGACACCAGTAGCAGTGGTCGCAAGGAGTTGCATTGTGCGAGCAATGCGAGTACCGCGCAACCGTTGATCGAGAACGTCGATGACATGCAGTTGTGGTTTGGCATAGCCACATCCGCCTTTCCCGAGACGACCATACGGTATGCGAGAGCCGGCAAAGATACCGGCACTTCGGGTACCGTCAACGGGCAGGGACTTACCGAGTGGGCCAACGTCAACAGCGTGCGCATCTGTCTGCTGATGCGCAGTGCCGAGCCCATTCTGACTGCCGAGGACGCGCGTAATTATTTGGATTGCAGCTCGAACTCGCAAACGTCCTCTGATGGAGTGTTGCGCCGCGCATATTTCACCACCGCCATGGTGCGTACCAAAATGGCGCTTTAATGGACGACACCTCTATGACGGTCTTTCAATTTTCTCCTGCCAATCGGCGTAGCTGTCGGGGTGTGTCGTTGATCATTGTTTTGATCATGATGATCATCATTGGTATTACTGCCGCAACGGCCATGCGCAGCGCCACATCGGAGCAGCGCGCTACCAACAACCAGCGGGTAGAAGCCACAGCACTGCAGTACGCCGAGGCTGCACTGCGCTATTGCGAAAACGAGTTGAAAAAGGCGGACGTGGATCGCGTCGTCACATTGCAGGTATCGCCTACCAACCATATTGCCCCGACCAGTTTTGGCGCTACAACTTCGGGTTGGGAAGACCCGCTGACTTGGACCAGCACAACCACCGGGCGTTCGTCCGCCTCGCGCACGACGGTTCCAGACACGGTCATCCAGGACACCGCCACCGCTTCCCAGACGGTTCTGCCGCTGTTCAAGCCCGAATGTGTTGTGGAGAACATGGCAAGCTACGGCTTGGTTGTAACCGCGCGCGGCTTTAGCCTCGACTACGCAAGAGATTCCAATGGCTACACCACCAGCGGGTCTGTGGTGTGGTTGCAATCCATCACCAATTGAAAACTGTGCACCTACAGGAGCGCTTACCATGACAGCTACCAAACCTACATTCCGGTTCCACGGCCTGGCCCGCGTCTTGCTGCCGTTGCTGGTGGTAAGCACAACCGTTGTTCACGGGCAGACGCCGGCCCAATTGCCCCTCCTTACCAAGGCGGGTGCATCTGTGGCACCTAATGTGATGCTGACCATTGATGATTCGGGCTCCATGCAATTTCAGCATATGCCTGAAACGGAACTTGCGGTTAAAAACCCGGCCACCCCCAATCCTGTAGACAGTGCTCAAGTCCGTTGGGATCCGGCTGATGACTATCAAACGTCTTTTTTAAGAGGCACCGTGCCTGGCGACATGCGGTCTGCCAATTACGCGTTGAAAGCCTTGCGCTCGGCCGATACCAATACCATTTTCTATAACCCAGAAATTCGCTACCAGCCGTGGTTGAACTCTGATGGAGTAACCCGACTACCGAATTCCCCGGTTGCCATGGCTTATAAAAATCCGTTGATCCGAACAGGCGCGGCGGGAACCTATGTAGACCTCACGCAAACGGCAACGGTCGTTGGCCGTACATTTGTCCTCGCCACAGCAATGGTAAACGGGACTTCCTATAAGATCGAATCACGCGCACCTAATGGCGGAACGTTGACCGATTTCACAAGTTTCGGTGCGGCCAACAACAATATTGGAACAACGTTTACTAAGAGTGGGGCCGCGGGGACCGGAAACGGTATCGTCTCCCTTACTGCGACAGCAGGCACTCTTGCGACCGGTTGGTGTTATGCCAACAAAATTCCCAATATTACCGGCAACTCCTCGGGTGATGGCTGCATGGCAGTGGGAGACGTCAATGCCGGCTACACCTTTACACACGATCCTGGCGTCTATTTCAGGTTGAATAAGCCTCTGGGTGTATACAGTGCCGTAAATGTTGCAGCCAACTACACGGGCTACTCCATCAACAGCACGCTGGCTGGTTTTTTTGCTATCGGTACCCAGTACAAGATTACATCGGTTGGGTCCACCCTGTTTACCAGCATCGGCGCATCCTCTAACTCGGTCGGTACTGTTTTTACTGCCACGGGCGTTGGTTCGGGTACGGGTACCGCCAGCCAAGTCGCTTTCGCCAAATACCCTGCACGCCTGGATTGTTTGGCTGCTGCTTGTACACAGGCCGAAGAACAGCAAAATTACGCCAATTGGTTCTCCTATTATCGGAGTCGAAATTTGTTGGCCCGCGGCTCGCTGATGGAGGCATTTGGTGTCGAGGCCGCACCCGTGCTCGCTGGCAACTTTGTGGTCGGCTCCAGCTACGCCATTACCAGTGTGGGTAGCACGTCTTTTACCGGCATTGGTGCGTCGGCTAACACGGTCGACACCATTTTTGTTGCAACGGGCATCGGCAGTGGTACCGGCACTGCGCGCGCGATTGCAATGCGCCTGGGTTTTGGACGTATTAACAAGGCTGCTGCCACTGTGGATGGTGTTAGCACTAAGGTCATCGAGAGTAGTGCTACCTATGGTGGTGGCGGTGTGCGTGACTTCAATTTTGCCCGCAAAGCTAATTTGTTCAAATGGCTTGAAGACATACCTGCCGGTGGTGGTACGCCTTTGGTTCAAGCATTGGAAGCCGATGGAGAGTATTACTCGCGTGCAGACGTTCAAGGCCCGTGGACGGATAACCCCGCCGTCACTACCAACGTGGTGGCCGACAACAAGACGTGCCGTCGGGCATACACCATCCTGACGACAGACGGATATTGGAATGGAGCGGTAGGTACGGCAGGCGATGCGGACGGCACGGCTGGCTCCACTATTACAGGTGTGGGCGCGAGCTACACCTACGCTCCCGTGAAGCCTTACAACACCAATGCGTCTACTAATACGCTGGCCGATGCGGCCATGAAATACTGGAAGACTGACTTGCAACCTGGAATGGTCAATGCTGTGCCCACTGTGGCCAACAACACGTCGTTCTGGCAAAACATGACGGTATTTACCGTGGGCTTAGGTGTGAAGGGGTTGCTGGATCCCTCTACCGACTTGCCTGCGCTTACCAACGGCACCAAATTTTGGGGAAATCCTACGGCATCTACCACCAAGGAGAATGTGGACGATTTGTGGCACGCCGCAGTCAACAGCCGTGGTCAGTACTTTAGCGTGAAAGATCCGAATGAGCTATCCATTGCCATTCGGACTGCCCTTGCGGGTGCTACCGGTGGTGCGGGGGCTACCGCCGGTGTGGCAACAGCTTCAAGCACATTGACCGGTTCCAACCGGAAATATGTTCCCACATTTGACCCGCAAGGTTGGAACGGAGATATTTCCTCGTATGCCCTGGATGCTGTTGGTCAGGCAGGTGCCTTGCAGTGGACTGCTGCTTCCAGAATGCCTGCGTATGGCAGCCGAAATGTTGTGACGTTTGACACCACATCGGCTGTGTGGGCCGGTACTGCGTTTGCCTGGGCTTCCATTCCGACTGCAGCGCAAGCTGACATGGGCACCGTGGCCACAACCAACACGACCACGTTCATTGATTTTCTCAAGGGAGACCACAGTAACGAAGGCGTGAGTAAACCATTTCGTACTCGCCTAGATCGTGCCGGGCAGCCCTTTATATTGGGTGATATTGTCAATGCCAACCCGGTGCTGATTCAAGGTAATTTTGACGGCGTCTATTCGGACCCTGCCTGGGGCGGAGCCGCCGCTTACAACACCTTCAAGGCGACCAAGGCGGCACGTACTGCCGTGCTGTTTGCCGGCAGCAACGATGGTATGTTGCACGCATTCAAAGACACTAAAGGTGTTTCTGCAACGACCGACGGTACGGAGACTTTTGCCTACGTGCCTCGCGCGGTGTACAGCAATCTGAGCAAGCTCGCAGACAAGAACTACGGCACGACTGCTTCGCTCCCGCACCAGTATTTTGTGGACGGCCCCTTGGCTGAAGCAGATGCCTATGTAAAGGCACCTGGTGCCAGCGTACAAACTTGGCGCAATTATTTGTTGGGCTCTTTGGGTGCTGGAGGACGCGCAGTGTTTGCACTCGATGTCACCGACAGCGCTAGCTTGAACCCGAGCTCCGTCCGCTGGGAGCTGTCCAGCACGGACGACGCCGATATGGGATATGTGATGAGTCCCATCCGGGTTGGGGTATTGCCCAATGGCCGCTGGGTCGCTGTTTTTGGAAATGGTTTCGGCAGTACTGGTGGTCTCCTCGGTGTCAGCCGGGCGGTTCTGTTTGTAGTGGATATTGAAGATGCCGCTAGCAGCAGCGCAGCAGTCCGCGCCGCAGCCGTCACCAAGTTGGTGCTCGATAGCACGGGCAACAATGGCTTGGGTGGTGTGACTCTGGTGCACGATCTCGCAACGGGGCGGACCACAACCATTTATGTAGGTGACCAAAAAGGCAAGCTCTGGAAGCTAAACTTCAACCCCCCGACTGGCATCGTCCCGCCGGGTACTTCCCTTTTTGCAGCCGACGGTGGCGCGGCATTCTTCAGTGCGACCGACAGCACAAATAACGCCCAACCTATTACCTCCAGTCCGGCCATCTTCAAACACCCGTCACAGACTGGTGGTTATATGGTGCTATTTGGTACGGGTAAATTGTTTACTACGGCCGATGCAACCGATACCTCCACCCAAAGTGTTTATGGTGTGTGGGACAAACGTGGGGGCCCGACCGGGTTGCCTGAGACGGTGAGCCGTCCTATGGATCGCTCAAACCTTGTGGCGCGAACCTTGACCTCGTTCGCGGGCACAGGTGCTGCAACTGGTACGACTTTTTATTCGGCGACCGGCGGCACCGTGAACTACAGCGGGGCTGACAGGGGCTGGTATATGGATTTGAGCCCGTCAATCGTTGGCGGCCGGGTGGTTTATCCGAGCCAGGTTGTGGGCTACGCCACGGCCTTGCTCAGCTCGGTAGCGCCGGTACAAGGAAACCCGTTGGCTTGTGAAACAGGTAGTGGCAAGGCTATTAACTTCGTCGTGCCAGTCGATACTGGGGCCAACCCGACCAATCGTATGTTCAATACGAATGGCGATGCCGCTGCCAATGGGACAGACCTTCCTGCGATTGGCTATGGTGCGGATGCAGATGGCATCGATGCCGTGGTGAGTAGTGCCGCCGTCGGTGGCGGTGATCGGATGTCGGATGTTGGCGGTGGTGGGCCGGTAGGTGATTGCACGGGCGATGCTTGCGGCAAGAAAGGCAAGAAGTGTGTACCCAGTCCGCTGTGTCCGGATGCCAATACCTGCCTTTCCAGTATCCAGTCTGCTACCAAAGGCCTGCCTGTGTGTATACCAATTGGATCTGGTGGAACCCGTATTTGGCGTCGTATCATCAACCCGCCCATTCGTTAAGTCTGAACAGAAAGAAATTGATCATGACGCATCCCCATCGAACTGCGAACGGACCTAAAGGTCGTGCCGTTGCGGGCTTCACGTTGATAGAGTTGATGATCGTGGTGGCCATTGTTGGTATCCTGTTGGCCATAGCGCTTCCGAGTTACCGGGCCTATGTTCTGCGTGGAGACCGCGCCTCGGCGCGGGCCGCCTTGCTGGAAGCGCAGCAGTTCATGGAGCGGTATAACGCAGTGAACAATGGATTCACGAGTGCCGCATTGCCATCGAGGTTGACCAGCGTGCCCGCTGAATCCCCAAAGTACGGCATTGCGCTGAGTAATTTGGCAGCCAACACATTTACTCTGACCGCAACCCCGAATGGAACAGACGCGTTATGTGGACCTCTGACATTGACCCACACAGGGGTCAAGGGCAATGGTGGCACCGGGACTATGGCTGAATGCTGGAAGTAGTCTGGCCGCTGTGGGCGGCGACTGTGCAAGCCTACCGCCTCACCTCATCCACCAGCGTCTTAAAGTCATCGATATCCTCAAAACTGCGGTACACACTGGCGAAGCGCACATAGGCCACTTTGTCGAGCTTCTTTAGCTCGCGCATCACCAGTTCACCGATACGGGCGGACTGCACTTCACGCAGGCCCAGGTTCAGTAATTTTTCTTCTATTCGCTCAATGGCGCTGTCAATCTGCTCGGTGCTGACCGGGCGCTTGCGCAGGGCCAAGTTGAATGACGCCAGCAGCTTGGAACGCTCATATTCAATGCGTCGGCCATCTTTTTTGACGACGGAGGGGTAATTGACATCCGGGCGCTCATAGGTTGTGAAGCGCTTCTCACACGAACCGCATTGGCGCCTGCGGCGTATGAAATCTCCGTCCTCAGAAATCCGGGTCTCCACGACCTGGGTTTCTGAATGGCTGCAAAACGGGCACTTCATGGCAGAGTCCTTTGGACCGAAGTCTTTAAGGGAAACTGGCCGCTAGCCCTTGTCGAACAAGCGCAGTCCACTATCAAATATATAGCAGGTGCGCTTTTCATGGTTTTAGCCGACAGCCTTAACCGTAGACGGGAAAGCGCGCGGTCAAGGCATGTACCTTGACCCGCACGGCTTCGATGTTGGCTGCGTCGCGCGGGTTGTCCAGCACGTCTGCAATCAGGTGTGCCGTAGCGCGGGCTTCCTCGTCCTTGAAGCCACGGGTGGTCATGGCGGGGGTGCCGATGCGCACGCCGCTGGTGACCATGGGCTTTTCGGGGTCGTTGGGGATGGCGTTCTTGTTGATGGTCATGTGGGCGTCGCCCAATACCGCTTCCGCCTCCTTGCCAGTGATGCCATGCTTCCAAGTCGAGCTTTCGCGCAGGTCCACCAGCATGACGTGGCTTTCGGTGCGGCCGCTCACTATGCGCAGGCCGCGCTTGGTCAACGTTTCGGCCACGATGCGGGCGTTGGTCAGCACCTGTTGCTGGTAGACCTTGAAGCCCGGGTCCAGCGCTTCCTTGAACGCCACGGCCTTGGCCGCAATCACGTGCATCAGCGGGCCGCCTTGCAGGCCGGGGAAGATGGCGCTGTTGATGACTTTCTCGTGCTGGGCCTTCATCAGGATAATGCCGCCACGGGGGCCGCGCAGGCTCTTGTGCGTGGTGGATGTCACCACGTCGGCGTGGGGCACGGGGTTGGGGTAAAGGCCGGCTGCGATCAGACCGGCGTAGTGGGCCATATCCACCATGTAGATGGCACCCACGTCTTTTGCGACCTTGGCAAAGCGTTCAAAGTCAATGGCCAGAGAATAGGCACTGGCACCAGCAATGATCAGCTTGGGTTTGGTTTCATGGGCTTTGCGCTCCATGGCCTCGTAGTCGATGGCTTCCTGGGCGTTCAGGCCATAGGACACCACATTGAACCACTTGCCGCTGATGTTCAGGGGCATGCCGTGGGTCAGATGGCCGCCCTCGGCCAGGCTCATGCCCATGATGGTGTCGCCAGGCTTCAAAAAGGCCAGGAACACGGCTTCGTTGGCGGATGCGCCGCAATGCGGCTGCACGTTGGCGCAATCGGCGCCAAAAATGCGTTTGATGCGGTCCAGCGCCAACGTCTCGGCCACATCCACGTGCTCGCAGCCACCGTAGTAGCGCTTGCCGGGGTAGCCTTCGGCATACTTGTTGGTCATCTGGCTGCCTTGCGCGGCCATGACGGCGGGCGAGGCGTAGTTTTCGCTGGCAATTAGCTCGATGTGGTGCTCTTGGCGGGCGTTCTCGGCCACGATGGCGGCCCAGATTTCGGGGTCAGCTTGTTCGACGAGGATGTTGCGGTGGTACATGGCAGTCCTTTAAGACAATGAACCTTGGGTCAACGCGTGGTGAAACGGCATGAAACAAGGGCTGCCCAGGCGAACGGCTGAACGCAATCACCGGTGCAGATGCTGCGGCACGCTCCCCAGTGGTAGTCCCACGTCAGCACTCCAAACCGCTGGGTTTGGGCGCCTATCGCCAGTCGCGTGCGGTGTGGAGTTTACCCGATACCGTCTCAAGGACGAGCTGAGCGGCGATCAGCGGGCCCAGAAATTCAAAGCCGGATTTAAGAGCTCTGGTAGCTGGCAACCATCTCAACGTCTTGCGCAGGCACCACGGGGTGGGTCACCGGCACGATCTCGGGTGTTGCAATCGGTGTGCTGCGACCATTGGCAATCGCCAGCAACCGATTGTGCTCGGCGATGACTTTGGCGGCATAACCACCATCGTCTTCCATATTGCCAGCACCCACGTAGAGTTTGAGCCCCCCTTCGACCGAGCCGGCACGGGCTACGCACTCTTGGAGCACCTTGACGCCCACCCGCAAGTTGGACACCGGGTCAAAGGCAGCCAACTTGCCGCCAAAGCCCATGTACTTGTCGCTGTGAATCTTGGTCATGACTTGCATCAGTCCCTGCGCCCCCATGGCGCTGTGGGCAAACGGGTTGAAACCCGACTCGATGGCCATGACGGCCAGAATTAACGTGGGGTCAATCTTGGCCCGGCTTCCGACCTCAAATGCTTCAGCCACCAAGGCGCTCATGGGGTCAGGCGCAATGTTGTACTTCTTGCTGAGCCAATAGGCCACCGCAGCCTGCTGTTTGGGCAAGTTTTGTGGGCTGGCGGCAGTTGTGCGTTCTACGGCTAATGCGTCAATTACTGGAACGCCGCTGACACTGGCCTGGCGGGATTGGAGCCAGTTCATCAACTGGACTTCTCCCGCCTGGCGGATTTCTGGCCTTGCGGTCAGGGTGATCACGGCAAACATTACGGCGAGGCCCAGCAGGGCAAAACCGTTGTGCGTGATTTCAAAGAAACCTTGGGCGATATCGCTGGCAAATGTTGCCACGCCCTTGGTGAATTTTTCGGTCGCTGTCATAGCTCTTCCTTCTTAGGCGGGGGCCTTGCGTTGCACGCGCTGTGAACAGCGCAATGACGTCAGGCACCACGTTTGGGTTGGTACGCTATCAATATCCTGCGGCGTCGTTTCGACATGTGCAGCGATTTGAATATGCCGGGTTCGGCAGCGGTGCGGGTTATCCCTAGTCAAAACTAGGAATGCGCGGATTCTAGGGGGCGCGAATATACCGAGTCAACAATATTAAATAGGTTTGTTATTCTATTTTTCATCGTTTGTAGCGCCATGTCTAGGACCGGCGCGGGTTCTACGGGGGTTGGGGTGGCGTCGAAAATCTCACAATCGCGGGGCCAAAATCCATTGAAAACCCTATTTGCATTCGCCGTTTGCCATGGCTAGACTGCAATTGCCTGTTTGTTCAGGTTATGTTCCGGCAGTAGCCAGTCCGTACCCCAGGGTATCTGTGATGAAGCGGCCCCGGTAACTTAATGAGGCAATCTGTTGCTTCTAGTGCATTGCGGGACTTCAATCTCCCGCATTGCCAACCCTGACGGCATGGACCTCTGGTCAGCCGTCGAGCCCGGTGGCCTCACTGAAAAGTGAGGGTGCCGGGCTTTCTTGTTGGTGCCCCCCCCAAGAAGCCATGGCAGTTCGACGGGTGCATCTATATCAACAGTGTCTGTCTGCGGCGGCTACTGGTCCATGGACGATGAGGTGCAATCGGCCCACTGCACGCTATGGAAAATAAATTGCTATGTTTTTAATAGCGCCTGACGCATATTCTACGAGGGCTATAGGCCTATTTGGCTGTTGATGTCTGGCGGACGGGCACGCCGTAATCGCTGCTTCTGGGCACACTGGACAAAAATCGATGCCTCCCACCCAATTAGCAGCGAAAATACACGGTTGCAAATTTCTATTCACCTATTCCCGAGCCTACCGTGACGTCGACTTCTACCGCCAAAAACAACGATATAGCCCAATTAGACAGTCTGACCGGTGGCGCATTCACAGCGCCCACTTCCGGGGAGCGGGCTGCCCGCGTTCGGGACTGGCTGCTGACCAGCCCCCATTCCGAACAGCTGGCCGAAGTGTTCAAAGAACTCAGCATCAAGGACAAGGGCGCTGCCAAATTGGTCCGTGAAAAGATCGACGAAGCCAAGCGCGCCAAAGGCCAAGAGTCACTCGCTGCCGATTGGGCCAGCAAGGCGCAGGCCTTGTTGGATATGGTCAAGCTCAATATTGCCGACGCCCTGGCCTGGCAGCGCGATGCCGCCAAGGCTGGCGCACCTTTGAGCCGCGAGCCCTTGGCCGCACTCAAAACCCAATTGGCCGAGCGCGTGCGGGTCATTGAAGACCTGCAGCGCCGGGTCCAGGTGCAGCGTGAGGCGGCCGTGTTGCTGGCCCAGCGCATTGAGGTGCTGTCCACCAAGTCGTGGCAAGACGCCCAGGCTGCACTGGACGCACTGCGCGTCGATGTGGAGCAATGGCAAACCCAGGCCGCACAGTTGGTGGCCGATCCAAGCTGGGCCAGTGTGGATGCCAAATTCCCGCCGCTGTTGGACGCGTCGCGTGGCCAACTGCTGGTAGTGTGGGAGGCTTTCCAGGGCGCATTGGCGCTGGCCGTGACCGCGGCACAAGATGCCGCTGCACCGCTGCCACCGGTTCCCATGTGGGCCAACGAGTTGCGCACGGCACGTGGCGTACCAGTGGAAGCGCCCGCAAAACAGGCCAAGCCCAAGATCGACCCCGAAGTGCGCGCCAAGGCCACTGCCAGCGTGCGCGGAGTCTTGACCACGCTGGAATCTGAAATTGCCGAAGGCCATGGCAAGGCCAGCGCCGGTGCGGCCAATGCTTTGCGCCACGCCCTCAAGGAATTCGGCCGCCTGATCGACGACAAGCTGGAAAACCAGGCACACGCTGCGCTGGCGGCCGCCGGTGAACTGGAGGGCTGGCAGCGGTGGCGCGCAGACCAACTGCGCGAAGCCTTGGTCGCCCAGGCCGAGGGCCTGCTCAAGCGCCCCGAAGGCCAGGCCATTGGCGGGCGCAAGATGCAAGAGACGCTGCGGTCCCTGCGCGAGCAATGGAAGCAGACCGACCAGGGCGGTGCCCCCAACCATGCCATGTGGAAGCGTTTTGACGAAGCCTGCAACGAAGCCCACAAGGTCGTAGAGGCCTGGCTGGACAAGGTGCGTGCCGAGTCGGCCGAGCACAAGGCGCAGCGCTTGGCGCTGATTGAAGAGGTCAATGCCTGGGCCACGGCCAACCGCACGGCCCTGGATGACGACTGGAAGGGCTTCAACCGCATCCTCTACCAGTTTGGTGACCGCTGGCGCGAAGCAGGCCATTTGGGTGAGAAGGCCTTTGCCGAATTGCAACCCCTCTGGAAGGCCGCCATTGGCAACGCCGCCGCACCATTGGAAGCCTTGCAGGCCGAAAGCCTGGCCCTGCGCCACGCCATGATTGAAGAGGCCAAGATTTTGGGCGCAGTGCCCGAGTTGCGCATCGACGCTGTCAAGGCGCTGCAGCAACGTTGGCAAGCCCAGGCACACCGCGTGCCGATGGAGCGCCGCCAAGAGCAAAAACTGTGGGATGCGTTCCGTAAACCCATTGACGACGCTTTCAACCGCAAGACCGCCGACCGCGAGAAAGCCGAGGCCTCGCTGGGCGCACGCGACCGCATGGTGCTGCAAGCCGCCAAAGCGCTGGACTCTGCCAATGCCACGGGTGATGCGCAAGCCATTCGCACTGCGATGGCCGCACTGGAAGCCGCGCTGCAAGGACAAGCCCTGGCACAGGCCGAGGTGCATACCGCCGGCGCGCAAGAGAACGAAGCCAAAGCGGCAGTTCAAACCACCGATGCTGGAGAAAATACGGCGCCAGCCCTCGTGGAGCCTTCACATAGCGCTACAGAAAATGTAGCAGTGGCGGATGCTTCGGCAGAACAGCTTGCTGCAGAAGTGCCTGCAGAGGCAGCAGCGCCCGCACCGGCACCCAAGCCTGCACCGAAGCCATTGATTGCCATGCGGGGTGACGACCGACCCGGCATGAAGAAAGAAGCCCCAGCAGCCGCCGGCAAATGGGGCGATCGCAAAGACAGCAACAGCCGGGGCCCGCGTGATGCCAAATCCGGCCCGCGCTCCGACGACCGCTCGGGCGCTCCACGGGGTGATGGCCGCAGCACGGGTGGCCGTTTTGGGTCGGACAACCGCAGTGGTGGCTACGAGTCCAGGCCAGAGGCTCCCCGCCTGGGTGACGCGGCTTTCCGAGCGCAACGCGATGCGCTGGAACAAGCACAGTACGCACTCAAAAAATTGGCTGTGCAGGCCCATGGCGAAGCATTGACCCAGTTGTTGACCGCCTGGGAAAAGCGCGATCCGGCCTTGGTGCCCGCAGCACAAGACTTGGGTAACCGGGCACCACCGGCTACACGCAATGCGTGGTTGCAAGCTCTGGGCGCAGCGTCCGCTGGGCAGGCCAAGGCGTCTGACCCGCACGTGGCCCTGTTGCGCCTGGAAATGGCGGCCGAAGTGCCCACGCCGGCCGAAGACCTGGACGCACGTCGCAGCCTGCAATTGCAATTGCTGACGCGCCGCAACGATCCACCTCCGGCACAAACCTGGGGGCAGGACACGGCTAGCGTATTGGCCAGTCCGTTCAATCCGCAGGCGGCGCGCCGGGTACAAAACGTGTTGAAGGTGCTGCTCAAGAAATAGAATCTTGTTGCCGCCTCGGTCGCCCACTCAGGGTGGCCTTGGCGGTAAAACTGATGCCGGGCGGTGGGTGTTTGTCGAACAATAGACCGCGCGCTACGGTAGGCGGGGTTGCTTGTACAAGGGGAAACTGTGGACTCCATTGAAGACCTGCTGCGACGGCTGGAACAGCTCAATGCCATTGGCACGGCGCTTTCCAAAGAACGCGACATCACCCGCCTGCTGGAAAGCATCTTGGTGGCGGCCAAGACCATCACCCACGCCGACGGCGGTACCCTGTACCGCGTGACCGAAGACCGTCAGGCACTGCGCTTTGAAATCCTCAAGACCGATTCGCTGAGGATTGCAATGGGCGGCACTTCAGGCAAGCCTATCGATTTTCCCAATCTACCGCTGTATGACCACCAAGGTCGTCCGAATGATTCGCTGGTGGCCGCCTATGCGGCGATCCACAACCAGACTGTCAACATATCAGACGCCTACACCGAGCCCAACTTCGACTTTTCTGGCACCCGGCAGTTCGACGCCCGCACCGGATACCGTTCGCAGTCGTTCCTGGCTGTTCCCATGAAAGACCATGAGGGCGATGTGATCGGTGTTCTGCAATTGATCAACGCCAAGCGCAAACACACGGGGGAAGTGGTGTCGTTTTCTACCGCCGACCAAAGCCTGGCAGAATCGCTGGCGTCGCAGGCGGCCATTGCCATTACCAATCGCAACCTGATGTCGCAGCTGGAAGCGCTGTTCGAATCCTTCATCAGTCTGATCAATCTGGCCATTGACGAAAAATCGCATTACACCGGTGGCCACTGCCAGCGTGTGCCAGCATTGACCATGATGCTGGCCGAGGCCGTGAACGCCCACCGCGAAGGCCCACTGGCCGCGTTCACGATGGACGACCGGGACCGTTACGAATTGAAGATTGCGGGGCTGTTGCACGACTGCGGCAAGGTGACTACGCCGGTGCATGTGGTGGACAAGGCCACCAAGTTGCAAACGCTGTTCGACCGCATTGACCTGGTCGATACGCGGTTTGAAGTCTTGAAGCGCGACCAAGAGATCACCGCCTTGCGCGCACAACTGGAGTTGCGCCTGCAAACGGACCCTGCCGCCGAGGCGCTGCTATCGGCGCAGTGCCGCGAAAACATCACCGCGCTGGAGGCGGACCGCGCCTTCTTGCGGGTTGTCAACCTGGGCGCCGAGTCGATGAAAGACAGCGACCTGCAGCGCGTGCGGGACATCGGCCAGAAGAACACCTGGCGCGATGTCAACGGGCTGGCGTCCGACATGCTCACACCCGATGAAATTGAGAACTTGACCATACGCGGGGGCACGCTGACGGCGGGCGAGCGCCACACCATCAACCACCACATTGTGGCCACCATCAAGATGCTGGAACAGTTGCCTTGGCCCAAGCATTTGAAGAATGTGCCCGAATATGCGGGCGGACACCATGAACGCATGGATGGCAAGGGCTACCCCAAAGGGTTGACACGGGACCAGATGTCGGTGCAGGCCCGCATCATGGGCATTGCCGATATATTTGAAGCGCTTACCGCGAAGGACAGGCCGTACAAGCAGGGGATGAAGCTGTCCCAGGCCATGGGCATCATGAACAAATTCAAGATGGGCGGTCACATAGACCCGGATCTGTTCGATATTTTTTTCAACGAAGGTGTTTACCTGCGGTACGCCCATCAGTTCCTGGACCCATGGCAAATCGACACCGTGGACGTGCAGGTTTGGGCCTAAACACTTAACGATGCGAGGGAACCGACCGCCATGTACGGCGGTATGCGTTCAATCGTAAAACTGTCCGTTGCGCCGCTTGCCACTGCAAGGCGCAGGCGCAGCACTTCGGCTCGTGGTGGGTGCGCATCCATATCCCAATCACTTAAAACCAGCCGCTCGCGGCCCAAGCCCAGCCCATGCTTGGCGGGCCGGTGGGTGTGACCATGCACCAGATGTTTGGCCTGAAATGTATTTAACAATTCGTTGGCAGCTTTGAAGTCGACATCCGCATACACGCTGTCGCGCCGCTTGCGCGCTTCGCTTTGCTCCCGCAGGTCGCGCGCCAACGCCAGGCGTTCGGCCAAAGGCCGTGCAAGAAACTCTCGCTGCCATTGCGCCGAGCGCACCTGTGCCCGAAAGTGCATGTAGTCGGTATCGTCCAGGCACTGGGCGTCACCATGGACCAATAGCCAGCGCTGGTGGGCAAACGACAGCATGCACGGGTCTTCCAGCAGGGTGCAGCCGCAAGCGGCCATCAAACCAGGTCCCATCAGGAAGTCTCGATTGCCGCGCATGATGTAGATGCTCTTGCGGGTTGCTGCCATGCGCAGCACATCTGCGCATTGCTGCACAAAGCCGGTGCCGACCGACAACACATCGTCACCGACCCAGACTTCAAACAAGTCACCCAGAATGAACACTGCATCGGCTGCGGTGTGCAGCAGATAGTCGCTCCAAACCTGGAAGGTCAATGCTTCGGACTCCTGCAGGTGCAGGTCCGAAATGAAATCAACGCAGGTCCAGCGGGATGGCGCAATGAGTTCCATCCCGCAACAGACCGGCGTTACAGCGCGACCGCTTTTTCAATGACAACGTCTTCCTTAGGCACGTCGTCATGGCCACCCTCTCGGCTGGTTTTGACCGCCTTGATCTTGTCCACCACGTCGGAGCCGGACACGACCTTGCCGAGCACGGCGTAGCCCCAACCCTGGGCGCTAGGCGTTGTGTGATTCAAGAAGCCGTTGTCCGCCACGTTGATGAAGAACTGGGCCGTGGCAGAGTGGGGGTCGCCCGTGCGGGCCATGGCCACGGTGTAGTTGGCGTTCTTGAGGCCGTTATTGGCTTCGTTCTGGATCGGGGCATCGCATTTCTTTTGCTTCATGCCGGGTTCCATCCCGCCACCCTGGACCATGAATCCAGGAATGACGCGGTGGAAGATGGTGCCGTCGTAATGGCCTTTGGCGACATAGGCCAAAAAGTTTTCAACGGACTTGGGTGCTTTCTCTTGGTCCAGTTCGAGAGTGATGACACCGTGGTCCTTGACATGTAGTTCGACTTTTGGATTGCTCATTTTATTTCACCAAGGTAGCCGAGTTGATAAGGACGGGGGTTTTGGGCGCGTCCGTCTGGAAAGGTCCGCCAGAGCCAGTCGGTACATCCCTGATTTTGTTGATGGTTTCCATGCCGGACACGACGCGGCCAAAAACGGTGTAGCCGTCTGATGGGCCCTTGGCATTCAGCGCCGCGTTGTCTTTTACGTTGACAAAAAACTGCGCGGTGGCGGAGTTTGGTTCGTTGGTTCGCGCCATGGCGACAGAGCCCATGTCATTTTTGAGACCGTTGTTCGCCTCAAGCACAACCGGCGGGCGCATGATCTTTTGATCGTATTTTGCGGTGTAACCACCACCTTGCACCATGAAGTTGGGGATTACGCGGTGGAAGATAGTGCCATCGTAATGTTTGGTCTTCACATACAACAAGAAGTTCTCAACCGTCTTGGGAGCTTTGTCGGGATACACCTCGACCACAAAGTTACCCAGGCTGGTTTCAAACTTGACCTGCGGCGCAGCATCGCTGGCCATAACAGGGCCGGCCAGTGCCAGCACTGCCAGTGCCGACAAAGCGGCCCGGCGATTCAAAGTGTTCCATTGCATCGTCATATCAAATTACTCCCTCAAAAAAGATTTTCCATTGGTTTTCCTGGCGGATCCAGTATTGCCGTTTGGTCCAGCCGACCCGCGCACCGTCGGCGACTTCGCCAAAGGTTACGACCATGGTATCAGCCGCATCGGTCCAGCGCAGGTAAGACACATCCTTGAGCTGGATGGTTCTTCCCTGCGTCTGGTCGATCTCGGTTTTCAGAATCGGCGTCCACTGTGCCAGTGTCTTGCCGTTGCTGTTGAAGTCTGGTGTGTAATAGGTCAATACCTGCTGCAGATTGCCCGATGTTTTGGCATTGCGCCAGCCGAGCAGGGCGTCTTCAAATGGCTTGCTTTCGGCGCGTGCACTTTGGGATGGAACCCAATTGAGTTGTGTAGCAATCACGACCGGCGTGGTGCGCACTTCAACCGTGCGGATGATGTGCTGCAGATCCGGGTTGGCCAGCACCACACAGCCGTCGGTGGCCTGCGGCGCACGCGAGAACTGGTTGGGCGGTGTGCCGTGCAGCCAGATGCCGCCACCGGTTTTGCCGCGTTTGCTGTCCAGCATATTGGGGTAGCTGATGGGCAGGGCACCGGAGCCGTAAAAATCTTTCAACGACTTGGGGTCGAGGTTGCTGGTGATGTAGTACACACCAAGCGGCGTGCGCTGGTCACCCTCCGCGGTTTTGGCGGTCCCGGCCTTGCCGACAGAAATATAGTAGTCCGCAACCAGGCTCAAACCGGTGGCCGTGTTCTCGAACAGATAAAGCCGTGAACGCGATGCATCCACGGCAATGGCATGCTTGGTTTTTTGCGACAGCGCCAGGAACTGTGAGGGCACGGTGCCCACGGCGGGACGCTCCCGCAATGCGCGCACACGGCGCTGCGACTCTTCCCGCAATTCGGCCAGTGCGGAACCGGATCCTGCGGCCAGGGATTCGGGCACATCGCCGAAGGTCTTCAGAGGGCGGGTCTGCGCTGCCAACAGGTCGCCATGCACCAACTGCGCCAGTTGGAAATGCGGGAATTCTTCGACCAACCGGTCTGCCTTGGCAAGCGCTTCGCGGTTCTGCGCATGGCCAATGAGCTTATATACCTCGATCAAACGGGCCTCTGCGACACCATCCTGGTCTTTGACCACTGGTGCTGCAGGGCGCGGGGGGTTGGTGTGGGCCGTGCGTTTTGCATGTGCCGCGTAGGCGGGCACGGTGCACATCAACGCCAGTATCAAAAATGCTGTGTGGAGAGCCGATCTATCCCTGCCAGCAACCAACCATCGCGGCATCATGTACCGGTGGATTCTTTGACGATTAGCCAGCGGTCGCCGCTTTTGACCAGGTCCAGCGTCTTGCGGCTGGACACTGCGAGGCCGCTGGCCTTGTAGTCCTGGCGGAACTTGGCAACTGCTGAATTGCCAGACGCCGTCACTGCGAGGTTTTCAAGCTTCACGGTGATTTTAGATTTGCTGCTGATGCGCTGCCGGCGTTCTTCTTCCCAGGCGCTGCGGCTCTGGGAACCGGGTGGCGTAAAGTCTTTGCTATAGGACGCCAAATAGGCCTTGACGTCACGCGCGGCCCAGGCCCTAGCCCATGCAATGACCGCATTTTCTGCGTCGCGGGGTGAATTGCCACTGGCTGCTATCGCGGGCGGCGCAACGGGGGTGGGTGTCGCAACCGCGACAGAAGCGGAAGCTACAACTGCCGGCGGTGTCGGGTTGGCGGGGATTGGCAAGGTGGGCGCTGGTTTGACTATCGCAACCGGCGCAGGTGTTGGCACGGCGGGTGTGGGCACGGCGGGTGCGGGCGTCGGTCCAGGACGTTGGCTCTTGGCACTGGCGGGGCTGAACAACTCACGGATCAGCGCCAGCTTGGGTGGCACGCCGGCATTGGACGCGTCCAGTTGCAACGCCTTGTTGTACGCCTGGCTCGCCAGCTTAGCATAAACATCACCCAGGTTTTCGTGTGCGGTGGCGTAGCTGGGGTTGGTTCGGATGGCCATTTCCAATGCTGTCCGGGCCTTGTCAAACTGGCTCTGGCCCGCGTACAGCACAGCCAGGTTGTTGTAGGGCTCTGGCAACTCTGGAAAGTCTTCGGTGAGGCGCGTGAAGGTTGCAATCGCATCTGTGGTCTTGCCCGAGTCGCGCTGGATCACACCTTTGAGGAAGCGCATTTGCGGGTCGCGCGGCTTGGTTGCCAGGTATTGCTCCGCCTTGCTCAACGCTTCTGGCAGCTTGCCGCTGCGCACCATGAGGGCTACATCCGCGTATTCATCTGCATGAGCCAACGTGAACATCAAGGCTGCAGCAAGGGTTAGCAGCCGCAGGGGTCCAAGTACAGTTAAACGGGAGTGCGTCATACAGCTTTCAGATTCTCAGACCATGGAGGAGCCCTCGAAAGGGGCTTTATACTGCGTTGAATTGTAGCTGAGGGGGTGGCCCCGCCCTCTGGCTAGTGACCGAGATTTACCCTTACCAGACCCGAACAAGTCAGAGCTGTTGCCCAGGCCCACGGGCCTGCGGCGCAGCATAGAAATACCCTCATGAGTTTGCGCATTTACAACACGCTGTCGCGTGGGCTTGAGCCATTTACCCCTCTTGAAGCCGGTCATGTACGCATGTACGTCTGCGGGATGACGATATATGACTTGTGCCACATCGGTCACGCGCGCATGGCGATGGCCTTTGATGTGGTGCAGCGCTGGCTCAAGAGCAGCGGTTACCGTGTGACCTATGTCCGCAACATCACCGACATCGATGACAAGATCATCCGCCGCGCACTGGAGCGCAATATTCCTATCCGAGCACTGACCGACGAGATGATCGCAGTCATGCACGAAGACATTGGCCGCCTGGGTATTGAGCCGCCCACGATCGAGCCACGTGCCACCGAATACGTGCCGCAAATGCTCACCATGATTCGCCAACTGGAGGATAAGGGCCTGGCCTACCAAGCCAGCTCGGGCGACGTGAACTATGCGGTGCGTAAATTTGCAGGGTACGGCAAGTTGTCGGGCAAGTCGCTGGATGACATGCGTGCCGGCGAGCGTGTGGCGGTGGATGATGGCAAGGCTGATCCTATGGACTTTGTGTTGTGGAAGGCCGCAAAACCCGAAGAGCCAGCCGATGCCAAATGGGACAGCGCTGCCAGCGGTCATGCCTATGGTGTGGGGCGACCCGGCTGGCATATCGAATGCTCGGCCATGTGCGGCCAGACGCTTGGTGAGAGCTTTGACATCCATGGCGGCGGCGCAGATTTGCAGTTCCCTCACCATGAGAACGAAATCGCCCAGACCGAAGGTGTAACCGGCCATCCGATGGCCCAGGTGTGGATGCACAACGGCCTGGTGCAGTTGGACAACGAGAAGATGTCCAAGAGCTTGGGTAACTTCTTCACGATACGCGAAGTGCTGGCCAAGTACGACGCGCAGACGGTGCGTTTCTTTCTCGTTCGAGGCCACTACCGTACGGCGCTGGGCTACAGCGATGCGCATTTGAACGATGCCCGCAACGCGCTCAAGCGCCTGTACACCGCACTCGACCTGGTGCCGCCTGCGGAGTTGCTCAACGGCATCGACTGGACACAGGGCTACGCTGCGCGTTTCAAGGCCGCCATGGACGACGACTTTGGAACGCCGGAAGCGGTGGCTGTGCTGTTCGATCTGGCGGGTGAAGTTAACCGTACCCAGTCCGCCGAGACCGCGGGCTTGTTGAAGGCGTTGGGCAGCGTATTGGGCTTGCTGCAAGATAACCCCAAAGCGTTTTTACAGTCTGGTGCAGGGCTGGACGAGTCCGCTATTCAAGTGAAGATCCAAGAACGGGCCGCTGCCAAAGCCGCCCGCGACTTTGCACTGGCCGACAGCATCCGCAAAGACTTGCAGGCGCAAGGCATTGTGCTCAAGGATTCACCCACCGGAACAAGCTGGGAAGCGGTTCAATAATGGCGACCGTCAAGAAGCCACAGGCCGAGCGACAGACGCCTTATTTTTGGGAAGAAGCCTGCAAACACCTGGTCAAGAAAGACCGGGTCATGAAGCGCCTGATCCCCCAGTTTGGCGACGCTTGTTTGGAAACCCGGGGCGACGCCTTCGTCACGCTGGCGCGCAGCATTGTTGGCCAACAAATCTCGGTCAAAGCGGCGCAAACCGTGTGGGAACGCTTCGAGCTGTTGCCACGCAAGCTGACGCCCGCCAATGTACTCAAGCTGAAAGTTGATGATATGCGCGCCGCTGGACTGAGTGCGCGCAAGGTGGAGTACCTCGTTGACCTGGCGCTGAACTTTGACAACGGCGCCTTACACGTCAAATCGTGGGAGTCCATGAGTGACGATGAAATCGTCGCCGAACTCATCGCGATCCGCGGTATTGGCCGCTGGACGGCCGAAATGTTCTTGATTTTTCACCTGATGCGGCCTAATGTGCTGCCACTGGACGATGTGGGGCTGATCACCGGTATCAGCCATAATTATTTCTCTGGCGATGTGGTGAGCCGCAGCGATGCCCGCGAAGTGGGCGCAGCCTGGGCTCCCTACTGCACAGTGGCAACTTGGTATATTTGGCGCTCGTTGGACCCGGTGCAAGTGGAATACTGAAACATTGCGGGACAGATCTTTAGCTCTGTCCTCAACTGATTGAGGGTGTTATTGCGGGACAGATCTTTAGCTCTGTCCTCAACTGATTGAGGGTGTTATTGCGGGACAGATCTTTAGCTCTGTCCTCAAAAATTTAGGTGGACTATGGCAAAAAAAACGTTCCTGGATTTCGAGCAACCGATCTCCGAGCTCGAATCCAAAATTGAAGAATTGCGCTACGTGCAGAACGAATCTGCAGTAGATATCTCTGCCGAAATCGAGCAGCTCAGCAAGAAAAGCCAGCAACTTACCAAAGACATCTACAGCGATTTAACTCCGTGGCAGATCACCAAGATTGCCCGCCACGCCGAGCGCCCTTACACGCTGGACTACATCAACGAGTTGTTCACGCATTTTGTCGAGCTGCATGGCGACCGCCACTTTGCCGATGATCTGAGCATTGTTGGAGGCTTGGCCCGCTTTAACGGCACGCCTTGCATGGTGCTGGGCCAACAGAAAGGACGTGACACCAAGGAGCGTGGCCTGCGCAACTTCGGCATGAGCAAGCCCGAGGGCTACCGCAAGGCACTGCGGCTGATGAAGCTGGCCGAGAAGTTCAAGCTGCCGGTGTTTACTTTTGTAGACACGCCCGGTGCTTACCCTGGCATTGACGCTGAAGAGCGCGGCCAATCTGAGGCCATTGGCCGCAATATTTTTGAGATGGCCCAGCTCGAAGTGCCCATCATCACCACCATCATTGGCGAAGGCGGCTCGGGCGGCGCGCTGGCCATTTCGGTGGCCGACCAGGTCATCATGTTGCAGTACTCTATCTATTCGGTGATCAGCCCTGAAGGTTGCGCCTCCATTTTGTGGAAGACTTCTGACAAAGCCTCCGACGCGGCCGAAGCGATGGGCATTACCGCCCACCGTCTCAAGGCTTTGGGTGTCATCGACAAAATCGTCAACGAACCCGTGGGCGGCGCACACCGTGACATGAAGCAGGCCGCCGCCTTCCTGAAGCGCGCGCTGGCCGATGCCTTCCGCCAGATCAGCGACCTGAAGGTCAAGGAGCTGCTGGATCGCCGCTACGAGCGCCTGCAGAGTTATGGGCGCTTTACCGACACCAAAGCTGCTGGGCGCTAAGTCCCTGGACTCGCTCA
>JANXVI010000445.1 GCA_025351745.1 Rhodoferax sp. | reverse complement strand
AATGCCACGGTGCCACGACAACCACAAGGACGCGCAGACGGCGGCGCGTAGGGCGTGCCAACGACCGGGAAGCGCCGACGGCTGTGCGACCGACTCCAGCGAAGGCCACTTTGCATAACGCCTGTTGCCTTCACCCGATAGGGCGCGAAGCGGTGACCGGCACCAAGCGGAGCTTTAGCACAGCGACTGGCGGGCACTGAGGGCAATGCGGCGTTATGTAAAAGCGAAGCGGGTGGCCGTAGCGGGCGAGTGCCACAACTGCCACGCACATCACGCGACAGCCTCGTGGTTCTTGGGCATGGCGGTACTCCGCCGTGCCCACTGGCTGAGACTACAGAGCATCGAACCAGGTCAAGCGGTGATGTGCCGTTGCCACCAAGCGTAGCGACTGGCGGCGACACATGGCCGCGCTGCTGGAGGATGCTACGCGACAGCCTCGTGCTGCCTGGCCATTGCGGTACTCCGCATTGGCCACTGACCAAAGCTACAGACTCACGAAAACGGAAAGCGGTGATGTTGGGTGCGCTGCCATCCGCACAAAGCGCCATTCAGCAGGTAACGCACCCGGCATGACCGCGCTGTTGGAGGTCACACTCAAACATCGAGCGCCGAAGGTTCGTCACTGTCTGCCGCCTTCGCGGTGGCTGATCAAACCCTTGCGCAGCACTTTTTATATGCCAAATAGACCGCTAGCCCTCGTAGAACGTGCGCAAGCAGCTATCAAAAGAGAAGCGACTACACGGATGATTCATCTCAACCCAATCCACTTCGCCGGTCGCCATCTCCCGCGTACAGGTACTTTTGGAAACCTGCAAACATCGTCCGAATCTGAGCCGTTCCGCCCAAATCTGCTACCGCATCTGCAATCGCGTTGTTGTATTTGAGCCGTAGCAAAGGAGTCAGCTTTTCGGTGTCCAGTTCTTCGACGCCTTGCGTTACGTACTGCGCCAGTACAAAGTCCAAAAACACCCGCTGACGATCGTTGAAATGTTGATGCGTTTCTGCCTTGGCCTTGTCGGCACGCTGGGCGCGCGTTTCCGGCGCAAAGGCAAACGCCACGTAGGCCAATACGTCAAACAAGTCGCTGTTCTCCGCCTCAATAATTTTTTGCATCTCGGCCAGTGGCTCTTTGCCAAAGCCCTTTTCTGCCAAGCCTTCGAGTAACTTGCGCCGCGTGTCAGGCGCGCTCCACAGGGTGCGCAGCTCTGCTTCGTCCTTGAAAAACTCTGGTAGCGTACCAAACAGGTTCTCCAGAAACTGCGCCGCTGACATGGGCCGTCCATCGGCACTCCAGAAAGTCGTCGCGGTCATGCTTTGGATCATGCGGGCCTTGCCGTCCGCCAGCTTGACCTGAATCTTGTCGGGCCTTGGCTGTTGCTGTGGCGGGTACGGCGGCGGTTCTGCCTCACGCACCTCGTGTGCTGCTCTGGGTTCATTGGGCGGCTCCGGCTCTGCCGGTTCCCCATCCCACTCCGGGTCATTGAAATGGTGGTGCGCCCGGACAAAGTCGTAAATGGTGAAGTAATCCTTACCGTCGTACATGCGCGTGCCGCGCCCGATGATCTGCTTGAACTCGATCATCGAATTGACAGGCCGCATCAACACAATGTTGCGTACATTGCGTGCGTCCACCCCGGTGGAGAGCTTCTGCGACGTGGTCAGAATCGTCGGAATCGTTTTCTCGTTGTCCTGAAAATCACGTAGGGATTGTTCGCCCCGGGCACCGTCATTGGCCGTGACCCGCACGCAGTACATCGCGTCTTTGGAGTGGCTCAATTTGGCGACTGACTGGTTGATCAAATCCCGCACGGCCAGCGCATGCACCTGAGTGGCGCAGAACACAATGGTTTTCTCGCGCGGGTCAATCATGTCCATCAGCAGCTTGACCCGGTATGCCTCGCGCTCCTTGATCTCGATGATCTTGTTGAAGTCTTTTTCTTCGTAGCGCCTGCCTGCCTCAATGTCACCCTCAATTACCGCATCGTCGGGCGTGTAAACGTATTCATCCAGCGTGGTGGCAATTTGCTTGATTTTGAAGGGCGTCAGAAAGCCGTCGTTGATGCCTTCTTTGAGCGAGTACACAAACACGGGTTCGCCAAAGTAGGCATAGGTGTCCGCGTTGTCGCGGCGTTTGGGTGTGGCCGTCAGGCCCAGTTGCACGGCGGGCGCAAAGTAATCCAGAATGCCGCGCCAACTGCCCTCGTCATTCGCGCCGCCCCGGTGGCATTCGTCAATGATGATGATGTCGAAAAAGTCCGGCGGGTACTCGCCGAAGTATGGCGCCCCACCGGGCCCACTCATGAATGTCTGGAAGATCGTGAAGAAGATGTTGCCGTTCTTCGGCACG
>JANXVI010000434.1 GCA_025351745.1 Rhodoferax sp. | reverse complement strand
CCAGGGCAAGCGCGAAGTAAACGCCGGTGTCGCCAATGTAGAAGTGGCACGCGCCCAGGTCCAGTCGGCGGAGACGGACCTGAGCAACAGCGTGATCCGCAGCCCCATTGACGGTGTGGTGATACGCCGCAACACCGATGTGGGACAAACCGTGGCCGCCAGTTTTCAGACACCAGAGCTTTACTTGCTGGCCAAAGACTTGCGCCAGATGGTGATACAGACCAGTGTGAGCGAGGCCGATGTGGGGTTGATCAAAGCCGGGCAGGCCGTCCGGTTTACCGTGGATGCCTACCCCGAGCGCGAGTTTGAAGGTAAGGTGCAGCAGTTCCGCCTGAACAGCTCCAACACGGCGGGGGTGGTGACATACACCATCATCGTGGACGTCGACAACCCGGAAGAATTACTCAAACCCGGCATGACCGCCCAAACGCGCATTGTGGTGTCCACCAAAGATCGCGTGACGCGTTTGCCCACTGCAGCCTTGCGCTTCAGACCCGATGAAGACAGCCTCAAAGCGAAGGCTACGAAGACATCCGAAGCCACAGCCTCTGCCGCAACCCCAGCCGCAGACTCGGTTACAGACAAAGCGCGCGCTGACGACGACGGCGTACTCACCGCGACCAAAGGCGGACGCAAGGTTTATCGCATCTACACCGTCGGAGAGAAGCAGGAACCCCAGCAGCACGATGTGACCATTGGCATTGCCAACACCCGCTTTACGGAACTGATCACCGGCGACTTGAAACCCGGCGATGAAGTAATCACCCGCAGCGCCGAACCCCCGGTGAAGAAGTGACGGCAGCAGCATGAGTCTCATCGCCCTGGAGGGCGTCACCAAAAGCTACCGCACCGGGGACGTGCTAACCCCGGTGTTGTTTGGCATTGACCTGCGGGTAGAACAAGGAGACTACGTAGCGTTGATGGGGCCCAGCGGCTCCGGCAAGAGCACGCTGATGAATGTGCTGGGCCTGCTGGACCGGGCCGATGACGGCCACTACCACTTGAACGGCCAGGATGTGACTGCGCAGAACGCCGCGCGGCATGCCGAGGTGCGTAACAAGACCATTGGCTTTGTATTTCAGAGCTTTAACCTGCTCAAACGCATGAATGTGCTGGAGAACGTGGCCCTGCCCTTGTTGTATGCCGGTGTAAGTCGCAGTAGGGCCAAATTGCGGGCCCAAGAGCTGTTGGCCCAGGTGGGCCTGGCCGAACTGGGCCACCGCATGCCCAACCAGCTATCAGGTGGTCAGCAACAGCGGGTGGCCATTGCGCGCGCACTGGTCAACCGCCCGCCCCTGCTGCTGGCCGACGAGCCTACGGGCAATCTGGATACCAAGACCACCGAAGAAGTGCTGGCGGTGATCGACCAATTGAACCGCGAACAGGGGCTGACGATTGTGGTGGTGACACACGAAATTGATGTTGCACGACATGCCAAGCGCCTGGTGCGGTTGAAAGACGGCAAGATTGTGTTCGACGGTGCACCATCGCAGGATGCTCGGGAAACGAAAGAGGTGGGCGCATGAATTTCGGGCAAATTCTGCTGGAGTCGTTTCGCTCGCTGGCGGCCAACCGCTTGCGCACGGGTCTGACCATGCTGGGCATCATCATCGGTATTGCCTCCGTGGTTCTGATGCTGAGCGTGGGCGACGCGGTACGCGCCTTCATCAACAAAGAGCTGGCGGTGCTGGGCAGCAACCAGCTCATTGTTCAACCGGGAACACCGACGGAGGGCGGCGCCCGCCGGCGAAGCAATGAGGCACCTACTCTGACGATTGACGATGCCTACGCTCTTGCCGAATTGCCAAGTTTGCGCGGCGCGGCGCCCACGGTGCAGGGTTTTTTCCAAGTTCTGTATGGCGACGACAACAGCAGCTCCACAGTGCTGGGCGTTACGCCGGACATGTTCAATTTACGCAACTGGAAGCTGGACCGCGGCGTAGCGCTGGCCGATAGCGACGTGCGCTCGGCCAACCGCGTGATCGTGATTGGTTCCAACATTGCCAGCAAGTACTACTACCAGCGCGATCCGCTGGGCCAAGTGTTGCGCGTGGATGGAAGGCCCTTCACCGTCATCGGAGTGATGGCGGGCAGTGGCCGCACGCTGGACGGTTCCGACCTGGGCGACCTGATGGTAGTGCCTATTACCGCTGTACCGGTGCGTATGCAACGGCCCGGAACGGTGCACTACATCACCGCGCAGGCGAAAGACGATACATTGATGTTGGAGGCGGAGCGCGACATTGCGGAGCTTCTGCGCGACCGGCATCGCATCACTGGTGACAAGCTGGACGATTTTCAAGTCACCAACCTGGCCAGCATCGCGCAGACGGGAGCGGCCATTGGCGCGGGCCTGTCGATTGGCCTGGGGGTGGTGGGCGCCATCTCTCTCATCGTGGGTGGTATTGGGATCATGAACATCATGCTGGTCAGTGTTAGCGAACGGGTACGGGAGATAGGCATCCGCATGGCCATCGGGGCCAAACCCAAGCATGTGCTGGTGCAGTTTTTAAGCGAAGCTGTGGTGATGTGTATCGTGGGCGGCTTGATCGGGGTGGGGCTGGCTGCACTGGGCGCATGGGGCGTCAACAGCACTGGCAAGTTTGAAATGGTACTGGGGCCGAGCCATGTGTTGACGGCAGTGTTCTTCTCGACCGCAGTGGGTTTGTTTTTTGGCTACTACCCGGCGCGCCGGGCATCCAAGATGCTGCCGATCGAATGTTTGCGGCAGGATTAGCCGAAACGGTCCCGGGCACTGCGTGCCGCGAATAGCAATGCGCTACAGTGGGGCGCTACCCCGTTGCAGCGCCTGGCGCAGCACCTGCTGCGGTGCAAACAGCGCCACCAGCGCGTCCATCAGCTGCTTCGCTTTGCCCGATTGGTCGCCGCCAAAGTTGCAGACATACACGTCCACCGTCACGCCCTTTTGCTCGGGCCAGGTATGCACACACAGGTGGGATTCGGCCAGCAGCACCGTCGCCGTTACGCCGCCCGGGCCTTGCGCGGTAGCGGGGAATGTATGCGCCAGTTGGCTGACGGCCTGCAGGCCAGCGAGGGTGACTTCCTGCACGCAGCGGTCGAGCAGGCGCAGGGCGTTGATCAGCCACAGGGTGTCACACTGGCATTCGCTGAGATCGGCGGTGAGGTGAAGGCCTTGCATTGAGACGCGACTGTAGATGATTTTTGGAGCAGGTAGCTTCACGAGTGAGCGACCGTGGGGGCAACATCCTTGGGGCAAAGTAAAATGCGGGGTTTCCCCTAGTCCCACCCCAACCCGGAGTCGCCCAGCCCATGGCCCCCACGCAAAACACCCAGCAAATGGCCAACGCCATCCGTGCCCTCGCAATGGACGCCGTTCAGGCCGCCAATTCCGGCCATCCCGGCGCCCCCATGGGCATGGCTGACATGGCGGTTGCGCTGTGGGGTCAGCACCTCAGCCACAACCCGACCAACCC
>JANXVI010000044.1 GCA_025351745.1 Rhodoferax sp. | reverse complement strand
CCACGTACACCGGGTTCACGGGCTACGAGTGCGGCAAACTTTTCTCGGTACACGGCACCGAACAACGGAAGGTAGAACACGCTACGGGTCAGCACTGTTCGAGTTTGGCTTATGTCATAGGCTGAAACTTGGCGGCTTTGTTGTGCGGCGGCTGGTGTCGTTATCGTTCCTATTGCCGCTGATATGGCAACGCTGAGGGAAATACGGGTCAGTAAGTATATTTTCATGTCAATTCGACTTCACAAATTCAATCACATCTTTCGCCGCTTGATCGCGGGCATTGGCATTCGCCGCCAGCCGCCTGCGCGGTTAGCCAGGTCAACAGGTTCATCGGGACATACGAGTCAAAGCCGCCCGATGCTTGGAGGCGATCAGGCACACAGTTCAGGCTCGTATGCGGGGTGGAATTCTTTGCTGCCCGGTATGGCTGGGCAGCGTCCCGAAACAGAACGTTTTCGGGCTTGGTTTGGCAGGTTGTCTAGGCTGGCTCAAATAGCCATCGGTGACTCTGAAACACAGTGGAAACCGCTATTTCTGGACGTTGTAAACCGATAGCTGTATTTTATCATTTTTATAAGCTTTTTGACATAAAGAAACGTCAAAACATGCCAATTGACACCGTAAAAGTGGCCGCTTTGACTCCTCAACTGGCACTTTGAGCCCCTCAACTGAGCCAAAAAACCGCGTTCTGGTGGTTATCCAGCAAAACAGCAAACATGGCGAATTTGCCTAATTTTTAAGTAAATTGTTCGGTTTACTGATACTTCGTCAAACAAGCAGTTGTGACATAAAATATGATCTAAATTCTGCTCACTTACTGATGCGGCATAAACCATGAAATTCTCATCTGACGAACTCATGCCCTTCTTCGAGGTCCGTACTGGCATGTCCAAGCATTTGGACGATGTGCAGGCCGGAAAAGAAATCGTCATTACACGCCATGGCAAGCCCGCTGGCGCACTGGTTTCCGCAGAACAGTTGTACCGCTACCGTGAGCTTGAGCGACTTATCAGAGAGCTAACTGCGCTGTTGAGCGCCACGACGACTACTGCGAAGCCGGACAAAGCGCAAAAAGCCATTTTGGCGTTGACGACCGAAGCGGCAGATTTGCTGACAAAAACAGGGAAAAGCAAGCCATGAGCAAAGCCATCTCCCAAAAAGCCAATCGTAGCGTTGTGGAACAAACAGCGTCCGCCGTGCCCACTGGCTATGTTGACGTTCGCAGCGGCATTGTTGAACTGCTCAATGCCGCACGACATGCCGCCGCTCGCAACATCAATGCATTGATGACGGCCAGCTATTGGGAGATTGGTCGCCGTATTGTGGAAGCCGAACAGAGAGGCAAGCGCCGTGCAGGATACGGCGAACATTTGATCCAGCGGTTGTCGCTGGACTTGACGCAACAGTTCGGACGTGGATTTTCCGCCCGCAACTTGGAGCAGATGCGCCAGTTTTACCTGACACGGGCAATTCCGCAGACGGTGTCTGCGGAATCTCCAAAGCAGTTCACGACAGCAGTGGCGAAGAAATCGCAGACAGCGTCTGCGCCGTTGGTTTGGTCTGAACTGGCTAATGCCTTCTCTCTGCCGTGGTCTGCCTACGTGCGTTTGTTGTCGGTCAAAGACGACCATGCCCGCCAGTTCTATGAAGTCGAAGCATTACGCGGTGGTTGGAGCGTGCGCCAGCTTGACCGCCAGATCGGAAGCCAGTTTTACGAGCGCACGGCCCTGTCCAAAAACAAAGCGGCCATGCTGACCAAGGGTGCAGTTGCAAAACCAGAAGATGCAATCAGCGCGGATGAGGCCGTCAAAGACCCCTACGTGTTGGAGTTTCTGAACCTCAAGGACGAATATTCTGAAAGCCAGCTTGAAGAAGCCTTGATTCACCGTCTTGAAGACTTCCTGCTTGAACTAGGCAGCGACTTCACGTTCGTAGGGCGGCAACGTCGGCTGCGCATCGACCAGACTTGGTATCGCGTTGACCTGCTTTTCTTTCACCGTCGCCTGCGCTGTTTGGTCATCATCGACTTGAAACTCAGCAGCCTTACCCATGCCGACGTGGGCCAGATGCACATGTATTGCAACTACGCCAAAGAAAACTGGACATTGCCCGATGAAAACCCGCCCGTTGGCTTGATTCTGTGTGCAGACAAAGGGCATGCATTGGCGCGGTACGCGCTGGATGGACTGCCTAACAAGATCATGGCGGCGAACTACAAAACTGTGCTGCCTGATGCTGAGGTGTTGCAAAAGGAACTTGAGAAAACAAGGCTTCTGCTGGAATCGCGGCGCGTCCCTTCTAAGAAAACAGAGCAGAAAGAGCGTTGATGGTCAAAGCTAAAACCGATACGCAAAGTGCCGTTTTACGTTTCTGGCGTGATACAGAGATATTTAACATTCCCCCCGCACCCAAGGAAAAAGACAGCAATGAACGTCTTCGCATTTTTCGGCTGTCATCTGGTGAAAAATTACCATGGCATCCGGGGCACAGCGGGACACTCACCTCATTTTCACCAGATGAGGACTGGGTGCATGCGGTTTACGTTGGCGTGGCAAGTGCCAAAGAGTGGTCTGAAATAATTCTCCGAGTCGTGAGTCCCGACGAACGACTACAAGAAGATGATTTGCAGCGTATCGGTGGGCACGGATGGTTGGGCGCATTTGTGGTGACAAGCTCGGGAAATGCGGTCCCAGATTCTTTCGTGCCCGCCGGATTTTCAATCGGCATAGAGCGATTGCGCACAAAAAAAACTCTCGATGGGTTGAACGTCGATATCAAAATCTTTTCTGATGCATTCAAATCAAGGCGAGGAAATTTCCCTGTCGCGGAACCCGCAACGGAGAGTATCGAACTGCCAAGCCCGCAGCCTAGGCCAGCCAGCGCGACCGTTACCGCTCCGACCAATACCTGTGATACGCCCACTAGCGGTTCTATAACTTGGCGCGAACTGGAAGAGGAGTTGACTTGCGCACTTGAACCACTGGGAGACCTCACCGACAAAATGAAGTTCAGCTTCGTGGTCAAGTCCAGCCTACGCAAGCGACGTAAGGATGACGATGCGGCAAAGATTGATCCCGACATTGAGTTTTTGAATTCTTTCTACCTTGATGATCTGGATCGCCTGATTGCCCAGGCCGACAGTGGTCGTTCATTCGGTTCTGGCCTTAGCCGTTATCTCGGATTGGAATCCAACGCTAACCACCGTCGTGACACATTAAGGCAGCACGATGCGATGGCTGGATGCGTATCGCCGACTCAAATGCCAGTGGGTCGCTGGCCTGCTCCAAAAAACCACCACCTGATGTTGGCACAACAAGCGGCCGTTGGGGAAATTTGCGGACAGTTGCACAACCATGCCGGATTGCTGGCCGTGAACGGACCACCCGGAACAGGAAAGACAACTCTGCTCCAAGATGTAATCGCGGACGTGGTCGTTCAGCGAGCGAAGGCGTTGGCAGCCCTGTCTGAGCCGTGGCGTGCATTTGGTGCCAAAACAATTGTTGGTGGCATGAATGTATATCCGATTAAGTCAGAAATCGTCGCCGGTAGGTAATGCCCACTTCGCGGCAGCCCTTGGCGCCGACCGATCAAGTGAACTGCATCACAAAAAACTTTGGGGGTTAAGGGGGCCATCCCCCTTAGCACGTGCCATGGGTACAAAACACGTTGCCGTAGGGCAAGCGTTTTTGCAAACATGGCTGTCGTGCCTGTGCTCCAGGCGTGCTGCTCTTGGGCGTTTTCTTGGTTATTCATAGAGTGACCTACGCTTAGTTACGGTTACTTATGGTTGTTTACGAATTGCTTTAATTTGTTTGTGGTTGTATGATACTGGAAACGTTGGTAGTGTTGGTAGTGTTGGTAGTTTTCAATTGCATTTGGCTGTATCAAGGTTGGACGACAGATATGATCCTGTCGAGTACCCAATAGGAGCCATGCAATGGACATCAGCGAATTTGTGAAGCAAGTGAAACCGAGAGCAAAGCGCTCTCAGCTCGATCCGTTCAAAGCGCAAATCTTTGAATTGAGGAAATTGGGCTACGCCAATTGGCAGATTCGCGATTGGCTGGCGACAGTTGGCATTGAGGTGACCCAGGAGTCAGTGCGTAAATTTGTTGTTACCAGGGAAGGATCAGTCGCGACGCCGAGTCGCCAGGAAGGCCTGGAAGCAATGAAGCGGGGGGGCGAAGTTGCCGACACATCGTTATCGGTTGCGCCTGGTCCTGAAGTCAGTAACAGCACAACTGCGGAACCGGCAACCGGTGCAGTTGGGTTAAGTCCAAAGCAACGGCGCGAGAAGCGCGCCGATGAGTTCATCAAATCAGAGAACCCAGTTCTCAACAAACTTGTGAAGAAGAAGGATCCATGAAAATTGCAGTCATCAACTTCTCGGGCAATGTCGGAAAGTCAACCGTCGCGCGCCACCTGCTGGCACCCCGCCTGCGCAACGCCCAACTTATTTCAATTGAAAGTATCAACTCCGACGGATCTCAAGATGAAGCCATTCGGGGAAAGCAATTTGGTCAACTGCAGGAGGCGCTTGCACTGATTGACAGTGCTGTTATTGACATCGGCGCGTCCAACGTCGAAGACTTCATCAATTTGATGACACAGTACAACGGTAGCCACGAGGATTTCGATTTTTTCGTCGTGCCAACCGTATCAAAGAATAAGCAGCAGCGCGACACCATATCGACTATCGAGGCGTTGGCCGAGATTGGCATCCCCCCGCGAAAAATTCGATTGGTTTTCAACATGGTCGAAATGGACGAGGCCCCTGAGCAGCTTTTTTCAGGTCTGTTCGACTATCACGCCAGCGCTAAGCGATTCACATTGAAGCCCGACGCGGTTATCCACGTCAATGACCTGTATGGCAAGCTCAAAGGCGCCCAGGACAGCATTTCCAGCGTCTTGGCCGATTCGACCGATTTCAAAGAAAAAATCAAACTAGCCAAGGAAGATCACGAGAAACTTCATTTTGCACAGATGCTTTCGGTTAAGCGACTAGCTGTAGGCGTGTCGGCGGAGCTGGACGCAGTTTTCAAAACGTTGTTGAAGTAGTCACCATGGCCACCAAAGTATTAGACGTACTCGTGGTAGAAATGTTGGGTGACATTGGCAAGTTGCACGACCAAGTTGACTCACTGAAAGCTGAGCTGCCAGCGATTTTGGCGCAGATGCAAAAGTTGATTGATGCACAGAATGCCAATGCCAATGTGCCAGCGGATACGGCCCAAAGAGAACTGCGTTACTACATCGGGGAGGAAATCCAACGCATTTCAGAAACCGTTCAACAAACAAGGGACACAGTTATAAGCGATCTTGTCGGCGATGCCAGAGACACGGTTAATCATCAGCTGCGCAGAATGGAAGGCGAGAGCAAACGCGCCTTTGATGCCTCTGCAGAGGTATTTAGGGATTCCGTTACTCAAAGCGTCCGCGTGGCAGAGGCTAGAGCGCTCGAAACGATGAAGGGGCTCTGCCAAGACCTCAAAAACAGGATTGGTGAGATCCGTGCAGAAAAATGGAAGAGCGAAAGACTGGCCATGATCAGCGCTTGCGCAGCAACTGGGCTGTTGGTTGGCATTGCGGCTGTAGGGATTTTGAGGTGACCAATGCCGCTTGCGTGGTGTCGTTGATTGACCGATTGGTGCGCTTCGAGATTGAGGTCTGGACGATCTGAGGTATCTGGTTGTGGACCGCTACGCAAAGGAGATTCAGCAGCCCGCGCCAGGCACCCTACCGTCACTACGTCATCCCTGCCAGCAAATATTGATGATAGGGCTGTGCCGCTTCAGACGCATTGCCGCCGTCGAGCCCACCGAAATGCCTTATCCAAACCAGCCTTTTGGCATCGCACATATCCACTGGTAAACGCCTTATTTTATTCGACTTCAGACTTGGAATGCTCACAGATATTGATAATGGGGCGATGCTGCATTTGGTCCGCTCATGACCTTAACGATCAAAACCGCGCTGAATCCAATAACCAAATCTCATCATTGATGACTACTTTCCGTAGAGGTCGTCGTAGAAATTGGGTCGCTTGATATCCATGAGTAGCCTGCGGCTTGCCGCGTCGTCGCCGTAGTATCTGAGTAGATTGCCATACATCACGGTCAACACCTCTGTTAAGAACCTGCAAAGCAGCTCTTGGGACTTTATCGCTAGCAAGACGAACTCCAGTTGCTCAACGAACATAATCTCTCGTTCTGGATACGTGCCCATCTCTCGATTGAAAGTAACGCCTTGGAGCACCATTTTTCCGCTAGCCAACCAGCCCAGCTGCTGGCTGGCAGCGAGAAGTCCCAAAAAATCCGGAACTGTCACTGGAAGTTGGCGGTGGGTTCGATAGAACGACAAAACGCATTCATGCAACCGCGCTTCGACTTCCATCTTCTGCAGCAGGTACAGATAAAACGGTTCCGTTAGCGCTTTGTCGGAGAGTAGTAATTCCGGACATTTGATATGCCTATTATAGATTTCAAAGTCTCGGTGTTGAAGCAGGTGGATGTGCTCATGCGAGATGACGGCCGCATCACTCTTATGCCTAAAGTGCCTTGCTTTGACAACGATGCTTGCCTCATTCTTTAACACTGGCACGAAGGCGCCTTGCACCCGTGGTCTTGTGTTTGAGATCAAAGTCCCCTTGACAAGCAGCTCAATGCCCTTCAAGCCAAGCACCAATGTGATCAATGCTGGCTTCAAAACTTTGGAACTACGACCCGGACCATCAAGTAGACGACGCAATGAAAGTAAAACATTGGGATCGAAAGAATCAATAAATTCGGGCGACAACGCTTGCGGGTCCAAATCTATAACGTGTAACATTTTTTTGTATGCCAACAGTTCGTGATACACCTCCCCGATGCCCCGCGTCCTTATTACGCTGAAATCGCCTTTTAGAGCCTCACAGCTCAATGGTGATGGAGGAAAGTCGCCAAAATCCTCTTGCAGTTGCGCCTTGGAAGACCTTTTATCAACAGAGTAGTACGGACGAAAGATGCGAGAAAGTAACTTCATTGGATCGCGAATTGGAGTGGCGTGTGAAAGCTTATCGGTAGGCGCTTCAGAGTCCCTCGATAGACAACGGGCCAAGGAACTAAACTGATCACCGAGCTAATAGGGCTTTGAAATATTGCATTGACTAGGAGTTTTTTTGAATGCGTCAACCTCTAACCAAGGATTGCAGTGCAATGCGTATTGTCTCTCCACCTGCAAATGATCTGGCGGGTTTACGACAGCCACTCACCCGGGGCGAGCAAATAGTTTTTGACGTATTCAATCAATATCTGAGCCCTGAATGGGAGATCTACATCCAGCCGCACCTCAACGGTCTGAGACCGGATTTCGTGATTCTGAACCCTGATGTCGGTATCGCGGTCTTTGAGGTGAAGGACTGGAACCTGTCTGCCATGCACTACGGGGTTGACGAGCGTGAAGGCAAACCCCCATTGCTTTGGGCTGAAAAAGACGGCACGCGCTTTTCGTTGCAAAAGGAAAATCCAGTTGAAAAAGTACATTTGTACCGGAATGAGATTTTCGAGATCTATTGTCCGCGCTTGAAGCAGGGGGCAGGGTTTGCCGCGATCACAGCTGGAATCATCTTTCCATTCTGTTCAGAAAATCAGCTTCAAACACTATTGACACCCTGTCTTGAATATCGGGGCATGACTCGACATCCGGCTTACAGTCCGCTTTCCGGTCTTGAATCGATCACCAACGCCGACCTCAGTCGAATATTCCCAGAGTTCAGGCGGCGCGCCTCACTGGTAATGAATGAAAACCTAATCAAGGATGTGAGGAATTGGCTGGTCGAGCCGGATGCAGCCGCCACGCAACGACTGTCGATTGAATTGGACAAAAGCCAAATGACTTTCGTCACCAGTCGGACCCAATCTGGATACAGGAGAATCAGGGGCGCAGCGGGTTCAGGAAAGTCTTTGATATTGGCTGCACGGGCGGCCGAGTTGCTCCGGCAAAATAAAAGTGTGCTGGTGGTGACGTTTAACATCACCTTGCTGCACTACCTGATGGATGTGGCTGTGCGCTACCCCGGTGGTTCAGGCAGAACCAGGAGGGACATTACTTGGTTGAACTTCCATGCATGGTGTCGGCGCATTTGTATTGACAATGATGTAGAGGCGGAATACAAGGGCATCTGGAAAAACGCGAATCCCCAGGATGTCCTCAATGTTGAGTTACCGGCGTTGGTCTCCTCCATTCTTGCCAATGCGGTTGATGGTGAGCTTTACGATGCTGTATTAGTCGATGAAGGGCAAGATTTTCTTCCGGCTTGGTGGGACGTTTTGAGGAGTGTGTGCAGACCCGGTGGTGAAATGCTATTGGTCGCAGACGAGACACAGGACATTTATGGGAACGCTTCGTCTTGGACGGATGAAGCAATGAAAGGTGCTGGCTTCGCGGGCAAATGGGCGGAACTAGAGGTAAGCTATCGAATGCCTGAGTTGGCACTGGATAAGGCGGCAAGTTTTGCTGCACGTTATTTGCCAGCGAGCGCTCGACTCGTTCCGCGCTCTGCACAGATGGTTGTAGCTCTGGAGCCATGCTATCTGCGCTGGGTGCATTCCGCAGGATTTGATGATGCTCAGATCTGCTGCGACGAGATACTGGGTTTGTTCTCAAGGGCAGGTTCTGAAGGGTTGTCTGTGGCAGATATCACTTTCCTGTGCGACAGTAAAAGCATTGGATACGACGTCGTCAGCCTACTGGGTATGAAGGGTCTTCGTTGTGTCCATACCTTTGACATGGACGAGCAGGAAAGCCGTCGGCAGAAAGTTGGTTTTTACATGGGGGATGCCAGGATAAAGGCTACGACCCTGCACAGCTTCAAAGGATGGGAATCGAGAACGCTTGTCGTGTACATGGGGCGTGAATTGACACCTGGGTCCTCTGCATTACTGTATACGGGACTGACAAGGCTTAAGAGGCATGTAAATGGGAGCTTCCTAACGGTTATTTCGAGGAGTTCTGAACTCAAAGAGTATGGAAAGTCCTGGCCTGATTTTGTGGAGATACAAGACCGTCTCTAGAAAGCTGTTTGACGGACACGCACCTGCTGATCGCAGTTCACCGACAGGCGACAAAATTTAAATCTAAAGGTCCGCATAGCAATCGGTCACGCCGCTGAGTCCGCTTCTGCCCCCGACACCTGACTCACCACAATTCTCCTGAAACCTCAATCAATCATCCGTTTCAAGTGACTGTCCCAACCGAATTGATGCGCCCGTGGAAGTTAGCCACACTTGCATGTGGCATAGGCTTGCTGGTCGCGGGGGCGTTCTTTTACGAGGCACCAGACTGGGACATACCCATCAGCTTCATCATGGCGCTGATGGCATATTTGACAGCCTCATGGTCGATGCACGTCATGGTCGAGCGGCGGTGGCGGCAATGGCCGACCATGCTGTTCTGGACATGGTTCACTGTGGATGGGTGCTACTGGCTTTATTGGCAATTCAAGAACCCAGTGGCGCTTGAGTTGATGCGGGAAGCCAATGCGCCAGCATCGCTTTCGCTGTACTGGATGTGCGGGTTAGTTTGGTATTACCGGGGGACACTACGCGAAATGTGGGCAGACCTGAAAAGAACGATGGTCAGGTCAATGACCGACGGTTGAAACATGAAGTGATAACTGTAGGGCGTTCTACTCATGACGAACATCGTCATTTGGATTGCCAGGAACCCGCCATTCGTCGCGGTCAGCTCCCGCCCCACAAGAGACATCAATTTTGCCACCTGCCATCCAAAAGCCACGCTCAAAAGCTATTTTTGTGCGCGTTCAGTCCGCCATTGACACGCGGATTTGGCTTCGGTCTGGGCATTGTTTGACCATGCTTCAGTCCAGCTACAGATCAATCAATTGCAACACCAACTTAGCGAATCGGGGACACGACTGGGACAGTGACGGGAGACATCAAAAATCAAACGATGTAAAGCCAGATCAAGCGAGACAAAACGGGGACAGTGATTTTTCTTTTAGCAAGAAAAAGGCCCGATGCAAAAACATCGGGCCTTCTATAAGTCCTTGATTTACAAGGAAATTTTGGCGGAGCGGACGGGACTCGAACCCGCGACCCCCGGCGTGACAGGCCGGTATTCTAACCAACTGAACTACCGCTCCTGGTAGCGGTAACCATTCGCTCTTTCGAGCCAAGTCGCCTGCCTTTGCGGACAGACTGTTACCAACTTGTGCTTTGATCATCTTGCGATGAATCTTGGCGACCCCACGGGGATTCGAACCCCGGTACCTACCGTGAAAGGGTAGTGTCCTAGGCCTCTAGACGATGGGGTCAAAACCTTGGACTAATCCGATCTCGAAAACTTTGGTGGAGGTAAGCGGGATCGAACCGCTGACCTCTTGCATGCCATGCAAGCGCTCTCCCAGCTGAGCTATACCCCCTAAATCCTAGGATCACCGCCTGATTACTCCGCAGCGACCTGAGAAAGCCTCATAAGAAGCATTCTCAATTTCCGAGCCTCAAATTATAGCCTGAGAAATTACGCTTTGTGAAGTCTTGTGATGACTTTTTCTCTTCCGCACATTTCCAGCACACCATCGAGCGACGGGGTCTGGGCCGTGCCCATGACCAACTGCCGCACCGGCATGGCCAATTGCGGCATCTTCAGGCCGCTTGCAGCCAACACTTCCTTGATGACTACAGCAATGGCCGCCTTGTCCCAAGTGCATGACGCCAGCTTCTCGGCCAGCATGGCAATGGCGGGACGCACGGCATCGGTCACATGTTGGGCGACCTCTGCGGCATCGGGCGTGACCTCGCTGTAGAACTTGGCAGCCCATGTGGCCAAAGCGACAGTGGTGTCGCAACGGTCCTTGAGCAATGCGCACACTTGAGGCAAATGGGTGTCAACGGTAGAAGCGTCCAGCGCAATGCCCTGTTTGGCCAATTGACTTGCGACCAATCCGGCCAAGCGTTGGTTGTCAGCTTGCTTGATGTACTGGGCATTCACCCACAGCAACTTGACCGGGTCCCATTGCGCAGGGCTCTTGTTCAAATGCGTGCCATCAAACCACGCCACCAGTTGTTCGCTACTGAACAACTCTTCATCACCATGGCTCCAGCCCAAGCGTGCCAGGTAATTGAGCATCGCTTCGGGCAAGTAACCACCCTCTTCATACGCCGTCACACTGACCGCGCCGCGGCGCTTGGAGAGCTTTTGCCCATCGTCACCCAGGATCACCGGGCAATGACCGAACTGCGGCAGCGGCGCACCGAGCGCGTTAAAAATATTGATCTGCCATGGTGTGTTGTTGATGTGCTCGTCACCGCGAAACACATGGCTGATCTGCATGTCCCAGTCATCCACCACCACAGCAAAGTTGTAGGTGGGCACACCGTCGGTGCGCGCGATGATCAGGTCATCGATCTCGCGGTTGCTGATGATGATGGGGCCTTTAACCAAATCGTCCCACGTGACATCGCCATCGGCCGGGTTGCAGAAACGCACCACGGGTTGCACACCCGCAGGAATGGACGGCAGCGTCTTGCTCGGCGCAGGGCGCCAGCGGCCGTCGTACAGCGTCTTCTCGCCCCTCGCCTTTTTCGCTTCGCGCACGGCGTCGAGCTCTTCGGGCGTGCTGTAGCAGTGGTAGGCCTTGCCTTCGGCGATCAGTTGGTCGATCACCGTCTTGTATCGGTCCAGTCGCTGCATCTGGTAGATCGGGCCTTCGTCGTAATCCAGGCCCAGCCAACGCATGGATTCCAGAATCTGGTCCACCGAATCCTGCGTGGAGCGGGCGACATCGGTGTCTTCGATGCGCAGCACAAACTCGCCCCCGAAGTGGCGGGCATAGGCCCACGAATACAAGGCGGTGCGAGCCGTGCCCAAGTGCAGAAAACCCGTGGGAGAAGGGGCGATGCGGGTGCGAATTTTTTTGAAAGTCATACGAGGGTATCGAGGCCGCGGGAAAGATCGGCCTTCAAATCATCCAAATGTTCCAGTCCGACCGCCACACGGATCAGACCCTGGCCAATACCGGCAGCCTGACGCTGCGTTTCGGTCAGGCGTCCGTGCGATGTGCTGGCCGGGTGAGCGGCCAGTGTTTTGGTATCGCCCAGATTAGTGCATAGCGAGACCACGCGCATGGCATCCAACGTGTGGAAGGCGCGCGCGCGGGTCTGCGCAGAGGTGCCCGCCTTGACCGCAAACGACAACACTGCACCACCCAACCCGCGCTGTTGCGCCATGGCCAGGCTGTGCTGCGGATGGCTCGGCAGGCCGGGGTAATACACCCGCTCTACCTGCGGATGGGTTTCCAACCACTCGGCCAAAGCCAAGGTCTGTGCCGACTGGGCACGCATGCGAATGTCCAGCGTCTCCAGGCCCTTGAGCACCACCCAGGCATTGAACGGCGCCAAGGTCATGCCGCCGCTCTTGAGTATGGGCAGAAACTTATGGGTCACCATGTCTTGGCTGGCGCACAAGGCACCCGCCATGACACGGCCCTGGCCATCCAGAAACTTGGTGCCCGAATGCATGACGATGTCGGCACCCAGCTCCACCGGCCGCTGCAACGCGGGCGTGGCAAAACAGTTGTCTACCGCCAGCAGCGCGCCAGCCTTGTGCGCGATGTCGGCCAGCGCAGCAATGTCGCAGACCTCGGTCAGCGGGTTGGTGGGTGTTTCGGCAAACAGCAATTTCGTGTTGGAGCGCACGGCGGCGCGCCAGGCATCCACATCGGTCTGCGGCACAAAGGTCGATTCCACGCCAAACTTGGCCAGGTCAGAGCCAATCAGTTTGATCGTGGAGCCGAACATGGACAGCGAGCACACCACATGGTCGCCCGCCTTCAGCAAGGCCATGCACATCATCAAAATGGCGGACATGCCAGAGGACGTGCCCATAGCGGCTTCGGTGCCTTCCATGGCCGCCAATCGCTGCTCAAAGCTGGCCACGGTGGGGTTGCCATTGCGGCCGTAAGTGAAGCCCTCTTCGTCGCCGGCAAAACGGCGGGCCGCCGCCTCTGCGCTGGGTTGCACATAGCCGCTGGTCAGGTACAGGGCTTCGGAGTTTTCACCGTATTGGCTTCGGTCGACGGCGGCGCGCACGGCCAGCGTGTCGCGGTGCAGGCCATCAGGCAGTGGTGTGTGGGTCATGGCACGGTTCGACTTCAATCTTCGTGGTTGGGCAAGGCCAATCGAGAAGTGTCGTCTTGGTTCTCTTCACCGCCCACGCGGCATTGGTTCAAGCGATTGATGTCGTCCGACGTGATGTCACCGGTGACATAGACGCCATCAAAACACGACGCGTCAAAGCCCGTGATTTTGGAATTGAGCGAACCGATGGCCTTCTTCATACCGTCCACATCCTGGTAGATCAGCGCGTCGCAACCAATGATCTGCCGAATCTCTTCGACGCTGCGGTTGTGCGCGACCAGCTCGCCGCTGGTGGGCATGTCGATGCCATACACATTGGGGTAGCGCACCGGTGGTGCGGCACTGGCCAGGTAGACTTTGCGGGCACCGGCGTCACGCGCCATTTGCACAATCTCCTTGGATGTGGTGCCGCGCACGATGGAGTCGTCCACCAGCAGCACATTGCGGCCCTTGAATTCGCTGGCGATGGCATTGAGCTTTTGGCGCACAGACTTTTTGCGCACGGATTGCCCTGGCATGATAAAGGTACGGCCCACGTAACGGTTCTTCACGAAACCTTCGCGGTACGGCAGGCCCAGCAGATGCGCCAGTTGTGCGGCGCTGGGGCGGCTGGACTCGGGGATCGGGATGACGACATCGATCTCGTTCGGGGGCACGGTCGAGATCACACGCTTGGCCAGAGATTCACCCAGATTCAGACGCGCCTGGTAGACCGAGATGTTGTCCATCACCGAATCCGGGCGGGCCAGGTACACAAATTCAAAAATGCAAGGATTCAGTTGGGGGTTGTCCGCGCACTGCTGCGCGTGCACCGTGCCATCCAGCGCGATGAACACGGCTTCGCCCGGGTCCACATTGCGCTCAAATTGGTAACCCGTACCTTCCAGCGCCACGGACTCGCTGGCCAAAATCGTGCTGTCTCCACTCTTGCCCATGCACAGCGGGCGAATGCCAAACGGGTCGCGGAATGCCAATACGCCGTGGCCGGCAATCAGCGCGATGACGGCGTAAGAACCCTTGAGTCGGCGGTGCACGTTGCGCACGGCAGCAAAGATGTCCAGCGGTTGCAGTGGCAAGCCACGTGTGGTTTTTTCGATCTCGTGGGCCAACACATTGAGCAATACTTCAGAGTCGCTCTCGGTGTTGATGTGGCGGTGGTCGGTGAGGAATAATTCGCTTTTCAATGCGTGTGCGTTCGTCAGGTTGCCGTTGTGCACCAGCACGATGCCAAAGGGCGCGTTCACGTAAAAAGGCTGCGCCTCTTCTTCGCTGTAAGCATTCCCGGCGGTTGGGTAGCGCACTTGGCCCAGTCCGCAATTGCCGGGCAGCGAGCGCATATTGCGCGTGCGAAACACGTCGCGCACCATGCCCTTGGCCTTGTGCATGAAGAACTTGCGCTCTTGCTGCGTGACGATACCCGCAGCATCTTGGCCGCGGTGCTGCAGCAGCAGCAAGGCGTCATAGATCAGTTGATTGACCGGTGCATGGCTGACAACGCCAACTATTCCGCACATAGTGTGTTTCTCATTTAAGGTAAATACTTTCCAAATTCTTCAGGCAGCACGGGCTTGAGGCCTTTCAAGACCACGGTGGCTAGAGCAGGCCCGCTCGACTCGTGCCACCACGGACTCTTAACAAAGGGCGTCATTCCAGCCACGACCGTCAGAGCCAACAGCAAGACTCCGCCCCGCACCAGTCCAAATGCGGATCCCAGCACCCGGTCAACCGGTCGCAGACCCACAGCGGCCACCAACTTGCGCACCATGAATGCCACCATGCCGCCCGCAAAGAGCGCGGTCACAAAGACCAAAACGAAACCTGCCGCGTACCGCACCACCTCGGTGGTACTGGACAACGGCAAGTAGTGCGCAACGTCTGGTGCAAACCACTGGGCCAACACAAACGCAGCGACCCAGTTGGCCAGCGACAGCAACTCGTACACCAAGCCACGCCAAGCACCCACCAATAGCGATATCACCAGCACCGCGACAAAAATCCAATCCAACACGGGCATGGTTGCCAAAGCGCGCTCTTACAGCTCCAACACAGAAGCTGGCAGGTCCAGCTTGCGAATTTTCTCGGCAGTCTTGTCGGCGTCGCCTTTGGTTTCAAAAGGGCCCACCCGCACGCGGATGCGCTTGCCTTCTTTAGGGTTCACGACTTGGGTGTAGGTCTTCATCCCGGATTTCTCCAGCTTGACGCGGGCCTCATGCGCTTTGACGGCGTCGGAGAAAGCACCGATCTGCACCACAAAGCGGGCGTTCGCTGCGGCCGCGGCAACCACGGCGGCGGCAGGTTTTGGCGTGGTGTCTTTGCCTTCCAGCAGGGCCTGGGCCTTGGCACCATCATCGGTACGAACCGGTGGTTTCTCGACGGGTTTGGTTTCGGGCTTCGCTTCGAGTTTTGTTTCGGGTTTGGTGGCCGGCTTCGCAGGTACTGACGCGGGACCGGAAGGCACTGTACCCGTCGCCGCACGGGACGCTGGTGCAACCGCAGCGGCTGGAACCACCGCCGTGGATGCCACAACGGCGGGGTGCACAACCAGGGCGGCAGCAGGCGCCGTTGGCGTGTTGCCATGTTCTTTGCCAGCATCTGACTCGACAATGATGTCGGTCGCGGGCTTCACCTGAGCGGATGTCCCCAAAGGTTTGACGGTGTTTTTGTCGGGAATTTCAATGGGAATATCGACCGAAATAGGCCGTGGCTGGCTGTCAAACAGCAGCGGGAAGCCGATGACCCCCAGCAGCACCAGCACCGACGCGCCGATCAGCCGGTGGCGTGCGCGTGTGCGCATGGCCTCTACGCTTTCGGGTGCGGCAGCGGGGGTGGCATGCTCGTCGCCGCCCTTACGAAATTTGAAAAAAGCCATGGATGCGGTGGTTCTCAGGAATTGAGGTGTTTGGCCTGCAGCCGGGGCACGCCGTTTGCGAGCACGCCGCCCACGGTGTGGAACGATCCAAAGACCACGATTCTATCAGCGGGGTCTGCAGCCGCGATCGCCGCATTCAATGCCCCCTTGGGGTCGGCAAAGGCGGCCGCCTGGGTGTCTTTGCGGGTGTTCAGGGCCTGCCATTGCGCCATCAAGTCGGCAGCTTTGGCAGCACGCGGCAGCGGCAGATCGGTGAAATACCAGCGGTCCAGCAGGGGCAGCAGCTTGGTCAGCATGCTGGTCAGGTCTTTGTCGGCCATGGCGCCGAACACGGCGTGGGTGGTCGGGAAATATCCCATGGCATCCAGATTGGCCGCCAACGCTGCTACCGAGTGCGGGTTGTGCGCCACGTCCAGCACCAGTGTAGGCTGGCCGGGGATGATCTGGAAGCGCCCTGGCAGCTCCACGAAGGC
>JANXVI010000393.1 GCA_025351745.1 Rhodoferax sp. | reverse complement strand
GTGGACCGGCCGTGGGTCATCAATGCCATTTCCGAGGCCCGCGCGCAGGGCGACCTGAGCGAAAACGCCGAGTACGAATCTGCCAAAGACCGCCAAGGTTTTGTGGAAGGCCGCATCCAGGAAGTGGAGGGCAAGCTGTCCGCCGCGCAGATCATCGACCCCGCTGAGCTGAACGCCGGTGGCAAGGTGGTTTTCGGCGCCACGGTGGAGCTCGAGGAAGAAGAGACCGGTGCGCGTGTCACGTACCAGATCGTTGGTGAAGACGAAGCTGATCTGAAGTTTGGTCGTGTCAATATTGGTTCGCCTATTGCGCGGGCCCTGATCGGCAAGATGCAAGGCGACACCGCCGAGGTGCAAGCGCCCGGGGGTATCAAAGCCTACGAAATCGTGGCGGTTCAGTACATCTGACCGTTTTCGCCGTCGTCAGTATGCGTAACTTGCCTGTCTGGCTAGCCGCCGTTTGGTGGGGTAGCCTGAGCACCCTGGGTTTCTTTGTCGTGCCGATGCTGTTCATGCATCTGCCCAGCCCGGCAATGGCCGGTGGTATGGCTGCCAAACTCTTTACTGCACAAACCGCCATATCAGCCGTTTGTGGTGTGATTTTGCTAATGCTCTTTAGGTCCAATAGGGCGCTAGACCTCGCGGATGTTGCACAAGCCGCTACACTTTTTGTAGTAGGCGGCATATTGATGGCGCTACTCGTTGAGTTCGGCGTAACCCCGCATATCCTTGCCCGTGACAACCTGGCCCTATGGCACGGGGTGGGAACGGGGATGTATGTTGTGCAGTGGGTGTGCGCGGCTGTTGTCTTTGGAAAGCTGAGCCGCAGGGCTTAGACCGTAATTTGGATATACCTCAAGCCGCGGACAGCGCAACGCGCTTGTACAGTGCTGCCACGAGGTCAGTCTGCGTCACCACACCTAGTACATGGCGTCTGTCGTCCAGCACAGGTATGTGGGCTAGCGGGCGTTCCGTCAGGCTATGTACCAACTCGGCCACCGTCGTTTCCACACGCGCGCTGTGAACCCGTTCACTCATTATCTGACCCACTACTTCGACTTTTTCGAGGTCATGCCCGGCGTACGTCGCAGCAACCCTTGAAGCCGCGCGGCCAGGTTTATGCTGAGGCCGTCGTCGAGATGGCGAAGGTAATCGGCCACGGTGACCACACTGATCAGGCGGCGAAATCCATCTACCACCGGCAGGGCCTTGATACGGTGCTTGCGCAGCAGAGCCCAGCCGTCATCCAGCGGGGTGCTGCATTCCACCGTCACCACGTCGCGCGACATGTTTTCGCCACAAGTCAATCCAATGTGGCGTTCGAACGCATGGTCAACAGCCAAGCGATAAAGTTCGACCAGCTCGTCCCCGCGGACATCGACAAAGGTGTCCAGCGCACGCACGGCGCTTTCAAGATCGGCATGGTTCAAGCCTGTTCGCTCGAGTGGTTCGGCATCGTGGGTTGGGTGTAGCTTGCCGTTGTGCTTGGGTGCCCGGTACGGATAGCGTCGCCGCAGGGCCAGGTTATTGACCAGGAGCGCTGCCAGCATCAGGGCCAGCACATTCAGCGTCACTAATTGCGCCGTCTGCGCGGCGTGAGTCAGTGTGGGCATACCATCCAGAACGACGATTAAGGCGAGTGCGCCTGCTGGAGGGTGGATACAGTTGAGCCGTGCCATGAGCCAGATGCTTGCGCCCAACGCCACGCCGGAGGCGAGCCACGGATCGGGAATCGCCCAGGCGCTGGCCAGACCGACCACGGTCGCCACGGCGAAACTCCCGAGGACGGGCCATGGCTGTGCGAGCGGGCTGTGCGACAAGGCAAACAGGATCACCGCGCTGGCCCCCATGGGAGCCAACAGCCAATGGGAGCCCACTGGAGCCATGTGCAGCAGCCAGGCGCACAGGCCCATACCCAAGAGGCCACCCAAGGTCGAACGTCGCCGCTCGGCGCCCGACATGGAGGGGGTGTCGGCAAGAAATAGATGTTGCGCCAAGGAGCGGATTTTTTGATTCATTGACAAGACCAGCACCCAACCGAAAAAAAACCCCCGAATGTCGGAGGCTGTTGAGCACAGGAGGGCAGGATTTTCCGCTGGGTGGCGACAGCCTGCTCAGCAATGCTCAGGTCTGGCTGCGTTTTTTGAGACTGACCTTTGGTTTTGGCTTGGCCCGTTTCACGTTCCCACCCGCAGTCAGACGTTGGTTGCCCAAAACGCGCAGAGTCTTGACCTCAGGCCGTTGACCTGCTCGCTTGCTGTACTTCAAAACCTTGACATCGCGCGGCCCAGCCATGCGGTCTTCATCAACGGTTTTTTCCTTATCGACCTTAGGGCGCCACAACACAAGCAGCTTGCCAATGTGTTGGATCGGCGCTGCGCTGAGTTCATTGGCCAAGGTCTGGAACATCGCTTCGCGGGCCACGCGGTCGTCCGAGAAAACGCGGACTTTGATCAGACCGTGCGCATTCAGCGCGCCGTCTATCTCTCTTTTAACATTGTCAGTGAGGCCATCGTTGCCCACCATGACAACGGGGTCCAGGTGGTGTGCTTCGGCACGGTGATCTTTGCGTTGGGCAGGGGTCAGTTGAATTAAGGGCATACCTGTATTATCGGTTGAACGGAAACAGGGCGGTAGAGCCGTCCCTTTAGAAAGTACCCATGAAAACCAAAGCCGGCAACAAAAAGGTCAATAAGGCTTGGCTGCACGACCACATCAACGATCCCTATGTCAAATTAGCCACCCGTGAGGGCTACCGCGCACGGGCCGCCTACAAACTCAAGGAAATCGATGAAACCCTGGGCCTGATCAAACCCGGCTACCTGGTGGTTGACTTGGGCTGCACCCCTGGCGCCTGGAGCCAATACGTGCGTCGGCGCCTGTCGCCCACCGGGGCTGCCGTGGGGGCGCTCAATGGCACCATTATTGGGCTGGACCTGCTGCCCATGGATCCGATTGAGGGCGTCACCTTCATTCAGGGCGACTTTCGCGAAGCTGACGTGCTGACCAAGCTGGAAGCTGCCCTGCAGGGCCGACTGGCCGACGTGGTGGTTTCAGACATGGCCCCGAATCTGTCCGGAATTTCTTCGGCCGATGCCGCACGCATTGAGCACTTGGTTGAATTGGCCATCGAATTTTCCCAAAATCACATGAAACCCCAGGGCGCTTTGGTCGCCAAAGTATTCCATGGCGGCAGCTATAACGACGTGGTTCAACACTTCAAGGCGGCATTCGAGGTGGTCAAGCCGCTCAAGCCCAAGGCCTCGCGCGACCGCTCGTCCGAGACGTTTTTGGTGGGTTTGGGCCTCAAACGGCAGGTTGCGTGACTCTACCCCTACACCATGGGTGGGCGACACAAGCGTTACATAAGCTTGCGGTATATGTGCCATAAAACCATGAAAATATGTGTTGCATACCTTGAAACGCCTAAAATGCGACTTAGATATGCACGGTGTCCTAGTCTGTGCCCCTATTGGAGCTTCGCTTGAATAATCAGTGGTTTTCGAAAATTGCAGTGTGGTTGGTGATTGGCATGGTGCTGTTCGCTGTGTTCAAGTCGTTCGACAAGGGTGGCACTGCGGGTGCCACTACTATCGGGTACTCTGAGTTTCTTGATGAAGTAGCTGCCAAACGCATTAAAAGCGTAGTCATTCAGGAGGCTCCGGGAGGAAGCGAAATTCTTGCCACCACGACGGACGACCGGAAAATTCGGTCAACTGCGACCTACCTCGACCGTGGTCTGGTCGGCGACCTGCGCAACAACAATGTCAAGTTTGACGTCAAACAACGGGAAGAAGGCTCGCTGCTGACCACTTTATTGGTCAGCTGGGGCCCTATGCTGTTGCTGGTAGGCGTCTGGATATATTTCATGCGCCAGATGCAGGGCGGCGGCAAAGGCGGGGCGTTCAGTTTCGGCAAGAGCAAGGCCCGCCTGCTGGACGAGAACACCAACACAGTCACTTTCGCCGACGTTGCCGGTTGCGACGAAGCCAAGGAAGAAGTCAAGGAAGTCGTCGACTTCTTGAAAGACCCCAGCAAGTTTCAAAAACTCGGCGGTCGCATTCCCCGCGGCCTGTTATTGGTGGGTCCACCTGGAACGGGTAAAACTCTGTTGGCCAAGTCGATAGCCGGTGAAGCCAAGGTACCGTTCTTCAGCATTTCTGGTTCTGATTTTGTCGAAATGTTTGTCGGCGTGGGTGCTTCCCGCGTGCGTGACATGTTTGACAATGCCAAGAAAAATGCGCCTTGCATCATCTTTATCGATGAAATTGACGCCGTGGGCCGCCAACGTGGCGCAGGCCTGGGCGGTGGCAACGACGAGCGGGAACAGACGCTGAACCAGATGCTGGTCGAGATGGACGGTTTTGAAACCAATGTTGGCGTGATCGTGGTTGCTGCTACCAACCGCCCCGATATCCTGGATTCCGCGCTCTTGCGCCCCGGTCGCTTTGACCGCCAGGTCTATGTGACGTTGCCCGATATCCGTGGCCGTGAGCAGATTTTGGCGGTGCACATGCGCAAAGTGCCTTTGGGTCAGGACGTCAACCCTAACACCATTGCGCGCGGTACACCCGGCATGTCCGGTGCCGATCTGGCCAATTTGTGCAATGAAGCCGCTTTGATGGCAGCGCGCCGCAATGCACGTGTGGTAGAAATGCAGGACTTTGAGAAGGCCAAAGACAAAATCTTCATGGGCCCCGAGCGCAAGAGCGCCGTCATGGATCCGGATGACCTCAAGAATACGGCATACCACGAAGCCGGGCACGCTTTGGTCATGATGATGCTTCCAAAGCATGACCCGCTTCACAAAGTGACTATCATGCCCCGTGGGCGCACACTAGGTGCAGCCTTCTATTTGCCAGAAAAGGACAGAGTAAGTCGGGATAAAGAATACATGCTGGTCAATATGGCCAGTTTGTTTGGAGGGCGTGTCGCCGAAGAGGTTTTCATGAACCAGATGACCACGGGCGCTAGCAACGACTTCGAACGTGCCACGCAGATTGCACGGGACATGGTGACGCGATACGGTATGTCGGAAGCATTGGGCCCTATGGTCTATGCTGAGAATGAGGGCGAAGTGTTTTTGGGTCGTTCCGTGACCAAGACAACGAATATCAGTGAAGCAACGATGCAGAAAGTCGACGCGGAAGTTCGTCGCATCATTGATCAGCAATATTCGTTAGCCCGCAAGTTGATCGAGGAAAACAAAGACAAGATTCATGCAATGGTCAAGGCCTTGTTAGCCTGGGAAACCATTGACCGAGAGCAGATTGACGACATCATGGCGGGCCGCGAACCTCGCCCACCGAAAGATTGGGTTCCGCGCACCATAACAACCAGCGGCGGTGGGGGTGGCGGTGGTACTCCCGCCGTGACTGGGGACCCAGCACCGACGGTTGTCTGATCATTGAAAACCTAAACAGACGGGGCCTTGTGCCCCGTTTTTTTATGGTTGAATCGACACGCAACCGAGGGAACACAAAAACATGAAAATTCCAAAAAATGTGAACGAAGTGGAATGGCAAACCGGCCGATTCCGGCTCGACCTGAACACGCCCAAAGTCATGGGCATTGTCAACGTCACACCTGACTCGTTTTCGGATGGTGGCCAGCACGCCAGCCGTGATGCAGCCTTGGCGCACTGCGATCGCTTGCTCAAAGGGGGCGCTGACATTCTGGACATCGGTGGTGAATCCACCCGTCCGGGCGCGCAGGAGCTGCCCGTAGCCGAGGAACTGGAGCGGGTGCTGCCCGTGGTGCGCCATGCGGTCACCTTGGGCGTGCCGATCTCGGTAGACACTTACAAACCGCAGGTTATGCAAGCGGCGTTGGACTCGGGCGCCGACATAATCAACGACGTGTGGGCCCTGCGTTGGACCGGAGACCCCAGCGGCCAAACCGGCGCAGACGTGGTTCGCCAACACGCCAACTGCGGCGTCTGCCTCATGCACATGCACCGCAATCCCCAAACCATGCAGTCGGCACCCATGGAAGGCGATGTGGTGCCGCAGGTGCTATCGTTTTTAGAGCAGCTTACGCAGCATCTGCAAGGGCTGGGGGTCGATTCGGCTCGCATCTGTATTGATCCCGGCATTGGCTTTGGCAAGACCGTGCAGCAGAATTTCACGCTGTTGGCGCAGCAGGCGGCCTTTTTGACTCTGGGCTATGCAGTGATGGCGGGCTGGTCGCGCAAATCGCCATTGGCGGCGGTGACCCAGCGCTTGCTCTCCACCGTTGCGACGCTGGACATGCGCGATCGCCTGGTGCCCAGCGTGACGGCTGCGCTGTTGGCCGTGCAAAACGGTGCCCACGTGGTTCGGGTGCACGACGTAAAAGAGACCGTCCAGGCGCTTAAGGTATTCAGTGCCATGCAGCAACAATGCTGATGGGTTCCGGTTTCACCCTATTTACACAAACACTATGACAAGAAAATATTTTGGCACCGACGGCATACGCGGCACCGTAGGCTTACCCCCCATAACGCCCGACTTTGTGATGCGCCTGGCGCATGCCGTGGGGCGGGTGTTGCAGCAATCTGAATCACGGCCTACGGTTTTGATCGGCAAAGACACCCGTATCTCTGGCTATATGTTGGAGAGCGCACTGGAGAGTGGCTTCAATTCGGCCGGCGTCGATGTGGTGCTGTTGGGCCCCCTGCCTACACCCGGTGTGGCCTACCTGACGCGCGCGCAGCGGGCATCGTTGGGTGTGGTGATCAGTGCCAGCCACAACCCATTTGCTGACAACGGCATCAAATTCTTCAGCGCCAACGGCACCAAGCTGTCGGACGCCTGGGAGCATGCGGTAGAAGCCGCGTTGGAAGAGCCTCCTGCATGGGCAGACTCGGCCAATCTGGGCAAAACACGGCGCTTAGACGACGCGGCCGGTCGCTATATCGAGTTTTGCAAAAGCACTTTTGCCAATGACCTGACCCTCAAAGGCATGAAGATTGTGGTGGATGCGGCCCACGGAGCGGCGTACCACATCGCGCCTATGGTCTTCCACGAGCTGGGTGCCGAGGTAGTCGCTATTGGCTGCGCTCCCGATGGCCTCAACATCAACCACGAAGTGGGCGCCACGCATCCGCAGGCACTGGTTGAGGCTGTCAAGGCCAACACTGCCGATTTTGGAGTGGCACTCGACGGCGATGCCGACCGCCTGCAGGTGGTCGATGCTGATGGCCGACTCTACAACGGCGATGAACTGCTGTACCTGATGGCCGATGAGCGCCTGGGCCGCGACGAACACGTTCCGGGTGTCGTGGGCACGCTGATGACAAATATGGCCGTGGAAGTGGCCCTTAAAGCCCGTGGCGTGCAGTTTGTGCGCGCCAAGGTCGGTGACCGCTATGTGCTGGAAGAATTGGAGAAGCACCACTGGATGTTGGGCGGTGAAGGCTCCGGCCATTTGCTGGCGCTGGACAAACACACCACCGGTGATGGCCTGATTTCCGCATTGCAGGTGTTGCAAGCCTTGCAACGCAGTGGCAAGACCATGGCGCAACTGTTGGGTGCGGTAGCGCTTTTCCCGCAAACCCTGATCAATGTGCGGCTCAAATCCGGTCAGGACTGGAAGGCCAATCCCCGCATGGAGCAGGCAACCCGAGAAGTGGAAGCCGAGCTGGGCGACACCGGTCGCGTGTTGATACGCGCCAGTGGCACCGAGCCGCTGATTCGCGTCATGGTTGAGGCGCGCGACGCAGGGCAAGCCAAAGCCTGTGCCCAACGCATTGCCGATACCCTGATCGACTAAACGTACCAACAAAGAATACGACGATGACTACAAACGCAACTGCCACACCTGTGTCGACTTCCGTCCATGCGGTGCGTGCCGATTTCGCCAACCCAACCCATGCAGCGGCGTTGGTGCATCTGCTGGACGCCTACGCGCGCGACCCCATGGGCGGTGCCCACGCTCTGAGCGACTTTGCCAAGGCCAACCTCGTATCGGCGTTGGCTGCGCGCCCACAGGCCTATAGCGTGTTGGCGTTTGACGGTGAGCATGCCATTGGCTTGGTGAACTGCATAGAAGGTTTTTCCACCTTCGCCTGCCGCCCCTTGGTGAATGTTCACGACGTTGCCGTGCTGGTCAGCCACCGCGGGCAAAAGGTCGCTGAAAAAATGCTGGCCTTGGCCGAATCCATTGCCGTGGAGCGGGGCGCCTGCAAGATGACTCTGGAAGTGCTGCAAGGCAATGTTGGCGCTTACCGGCTCTACCAGCGCCTGGGCTTCGCCAATTACCAGTTGGATCCTGCCATGGGGGAGGCGCAATTTATGCAGAAGTGGTTAGACTGATTGGCCACGCCATGGGGATCCTATGAAACCATCCAGCGAAACCCGGTCTATCGCTATCGTTGAAGACGACGCGACGATGGGTGCGCTGGTGCTGCAAATGCTGGCGCGTTATGGGCTGCCTACCCAGTTGTTCACTGGTGGTTTTGCTTTGCTTAAGAGCGAAGTACTGTCGAGTTTTAAAACCATCGTCATGGACCTTTCTTTGCCCGATATGGACGGCTTCGAGCTGATCCAAAAACTGTCAGAACGCGTGTCCGATGTTGAACTGGTAGTGATGACCGGGCGCGGCAACGCTACGCTGGAGAGTGCGTGTATGGTGGCCGAGGGCCTGGGCTTTCGGGTGGCGGGCGCGCTGAACAAACCCTTCTCCCATCTGGAGCTGTACCTCGCCCTCAAGTTGAGAGAACCTGGCGTTTCCTAGTCCCTAGTCGTACCACGCGTTGAGTGCATCGGCATGTAGTTTGGCCCGGGTGTCGCTGGACGGAACCCAGCGCGCGTGGCTGGCCGTCGCGCGGGATAAAAAATCCAGCAGCGAAAGATGCCGACGCAATACGCGGTGCTGTCGGTGCGCGATCAGCGGGTTGAAGATGCCCTTGAGTGAAAACATCTGGCGCGGGTTCTTTTTGATCCACAACCACGAACCCATCTCCAGCGTCAGCGGCAAAAAAATACGCCCGGGGTCGGTGCACGCTTCCAGGTACAGATAGTCCCAAATGTCGCCGTGGGCAAGGTACTGCAGGCTTTGCGGCTCGAACACATAAGGGTGGTGGCTGTAGGTCTGCAGAAACACCTCTTTTAGCGCCTGCATCTCGGCCAGATGCGCAATGGGTTTGCGGGTGTGGGCATAGGGCAGCCAGATGCGGTCGCCGGCGCCAAAGCCCGAGTGGCAATCCAGCGCCATGCTGAAGGGGCGCGACAGCAGCTCGGCGCGCACCTCGGCACACAGGGCCAGGTTCTCGGCCTCCATCGGTGCATCCGGGCGCCCACGGTACCAGGGCAGGGTTGCGCTGATGCGCTGGCCGCCGACTAGAAACGGGACCTTGTCCACCGCCTCCACCGGCGCGTTGCGCATCAGGTCGATGCCTTGGGGGTTTGCCCGTGTACCCATCAGCATGCCACCGGGGTTGACGATGGGCATAAACAACAGTCTTACCGATTCGAGTTGGCTGTGCAGCGTGGCGTCCCACTGCAAACGCATCACCAGACTGTGCAAAAAGGCGATGACCACTTCCGCGCCGATGCGCTCCAGGCCATGTACGCCGCCAAAAAAACCGATGGCGGGTACGTCCGGGCTGGGGTTACCCAGGCCAATGGCGTAGACGGGCAGGGCGGTGCCCGCTGGTGCCGAGACCTGGTGCGCGACCCTGACCTGCAGGTGTTGCGCCCCCAGGTCCAGGATGCGCTCCAAGGCGTCGAGTTCGGGCAGATGTTTGGCTTGCAATGGGTACGGCAGTAGGGTTTGTAACGGATCGCTGGGCCCGTTGAGCATAGCCCGCAAAACACCGCATGGCGGCATGGCACAGCACCGCCAAAGGGTATGGACCTTTTACGCACAACTGTCACACAAGCCCGCTAGCCTAGAGGTTCATTCAACGACTCAATAGGAGAGCACCATGATCTGGAAACTCTTGGGATTGCAGAAGAAGCTGGACGACTTGTTTGACGATGGATGGGTTAGCCTGGGCTTGCCGACCGCGCGCAGCGCCAAGGTCTGATCCTATGCGCCGCCTATATATGCTGAGCAGCATCACCTGGGGCGTGGTCGAGCTGGTCGCCCTGCAACATTCGCGCTACCAGGCATGGAGGCGCAAGCGCTGAGCGACCTTCAGCTTGAACGTTTTGTCGGGGTATTGATCTGTTGGGTTAGCGCCCCTTGGCTGGGCAGATCTGCCATTGCGCGTTCGCACAAGCGTTGGATCTTGACGAAGGGCCGGTTGGCTTCGCCAACCTGTGGAAGGTCGTCTCGACCCGCGCTTAAATCCGTTGTAAAACCCCCACCGTACAGGACTTACTGGTAGTTAAAAAAGGCGAAGGTTTCGGTGTCCAGCGTGAAATCGGAGCCCCCCTTGCTGTCTGCGTTTCGATGTAGTAGATAGCGGTCGGCGTAGTTCAGGGGCGCCGTGTTTGTGCCATCGCTTGCGCGCCCGCCGCACCTTATTGCAATTGGGGCCCAGACTCGCTGGCATCTGGTTCAGCTACACCGGGCATCGCCAATATCTCCAAAATACTCGCGCTCTCGACGGTGAGGCGGCGGAAGTCCCCAATGCGCATCATTACGTGGGTGGGCTGCACGCGTTCAGCGATCAATGCCGGTTCGGAACCTGCCGCGCGCTTGGCAAAGCTGACATCAAGGTTGAATTCTCGACTGGTGAGAAAACTCATGGTTACAAAAGTGTACTGAAGGTGCCTGCAACAATGCAAACACTATGTCGTGCGTGGATACAAGGCCTGAACACCCGTTTGGACATGATCAACTTCGCCGCCTGCTACCTGGCCGCGCGCCTGTCGGGCGAAGACAACCGAACGCAGCTTGGCATCGGCGCGCTCATGCACTCGCGTGGATTGATGAAGCTGATGATCATCAACATCGGGCTGCAAAAGGGCATCATCGGGCCAGCCTTGTTCACCATGCTGGTGCTCATGGCCGTAGTCACCACCATGATGGCCAGCCCTGTGTTTGAGCTGGTGTATGGCCGTAAGGCGCGTGATTCCGGCGAGTTGGGCGCCATTTCTGGTAGCGCTGCCGACCGTCCCGTCAGTCATCCGGCCTGAGCGATTTCTTCTACTGAGCGGTGCGTTGCGCGCCCTCGCAGCGCGTTACCGCTGCCTGCACGCTCGCTATGCAATGCCGTGTTGCTTGCCAACGGCGACGCCACGCAAAAAGTCCAGCAGGCTGGAGGCGAGCTTGAGGCGGGTGGCGATGGCCAGTGCCCGCTGCACGTCGCGGGCCGAACCCATATCGGCCTGTAAGCGGCTAGCCTGTAGGTGCCAGTGTTTGGCGCGCCGTTTAGGCAGCAGTGGGCGCAGCGCCTCGATGCCGTAGCGCAGGCGCTTGGCCAGGATGCGGGCACGGTGCGTGCCATCTTCATCATGCGCCTGGGACAAGGCCTTTTTCAGTTGATCATGCCAGGGCCGGGTTTGCTGTCGGGCCCAGTCTTGCAAGCTGCTTTTGGGGTCGGGCTCAGCATGGGCCGCCAACTGCGCCAGGTCAAGCTCCAGCCACCGGGTCACGGCCAGCAATGCAACACCCACTTGGGGTTCGCACAGCGCACGGTGCACGTCGTCGCGCTGCTGCTCTGCTGCGTGGGCCAACGCCTGATCCATGGCGCGCCAATGGGTCTGGCGCGCGGGCTTGCCCTCGGTGTAGGCATTGGCCAACATGGGCAGCGTCTCCAGCGCGGCAACATCTAGGTCGCGCAGGGCACCCAGTGCACCAAGCAGGGGGTGCAGGTTCAGCAGTTCTGCTGGCGCCTGGGTGGAGGTCACTTTGTGGAACAGTTTCAGGCTGGTCTTGAAGCGCCGCCAGCCTACGCGGGTCTGGTGCACCAGCTCGGGGTCGTCGGCGTGCAACACTGCGTTCAAGTTGGTCGTGAAGTGGGAAAAGGCTTCGCGCAGCACCCGCAAGGCCGCCTCCGGCACTGGCATGTCCAGCAGCAGCGCAGGGGGCTTGGCGTGTTGGGGCGCGTGTAATGCGTTGCGGGCCAGCGCGTACCCGCGTCCGGCCTTGCTGATGCCCAGTGGCAGCGTAGCAATGGCGCTGGCAATCTGTGCGGCCACGTCAAACAATGCACTCGGTTCGCCTGCCAATAGCTCCAGCTCCAGTTCGCACAGGGCCGTGGTTTTGTCGTCCACCTGGATATGGCCTATGTCCAGCGCTACTTCCACGGCGCTGCCATCGCGCTGGCGCACGGTCCAGATCGTGCGGTCAAACTGGGTGGTAAAGCAGGGCGCCAGTGTCGGGAACAGCGTGCCGTCTGGGTCCAGTGTGGACCAGGGGGTGGCGGCCAGTGCGTCGGTATCCAACCGGGGGCAGGCTACTGCCGTTTCCCATTCTCCGCGCTTACTCAAAGCGGAGTCGCTATGGCCACCGATTTTTAAGGTTTGTAGCCACTGGTCAGACGTATGGCCACCCACGCGGCGCAGGCGCAGTGCCACACGTCGCTGGTGCAATGCCTGCTGCGGGGTGTCGTAGTAAATGTTGTGTAGCTGTTGGTGCACGGCCTTGAGCTGCGCCAGCAGCGGAATCTGGGCCAAGCTGCGTGCCAGGCCCGTTGGATCGGAGGTTGGCAAGGCCAGCTTAAGTTCTATTTCCATAGGTCTTGACGGTATGTGTGGCATCAATATGCTACGTTTAATATAGCGGCATATGCATATACTACGAGGGCTACAGCCGATTTTTTTAGAATATTCTGCGAATAAACCCATATTGGGTAAAAATCCGCGTCTTTTCCATTCTACGGGCTAGACATGACGCGCCCAAGGCCCCAGGGCCAGCCGCTCCATGGCGCTCAGTGCGCGCGTGAAGTTGCGCGATGCCAGCATGGAGCGCTCCACCAGGCCCAACTGCACGGCGCACGCATACTGGGCGCGCGCGACGTCGAACGGCAGGCCCAGCACGTTCATAGCGATGCCGGTGGCGTCCGACACGCTGTCGGCAAGGGGCGAAGCGGTCTCGGGGGCGGATAACCCCATGCTCTGCGCAGAAGGATTCACATCGTTGTATATGGTGATTCCTTTGGAAGTGGATATAACTAAAACATAAGGGTTAACCCTAGATTGCACAGGCGCCATTTTCACGCATGTGCTGGCAGTCATTGGTGTGCTGTGTCACACAACTGCCATTGAACTGACGTCATCACGTCATTACGGCCTTTCAGAATCGCTGCATAACAAGCACGATTGAGAGAGCGAAATGGGAAAACATCTGGATGCAGCGGTGGAGTTTGGCAAGTCGCTCGCGACGTCCGCCATCCGCCCGACCTTTGACTTCGAGCAGCAATGCCTGCGCATTTTGCGCTGCACGGCGCATGCGCTGGCCAACAGCCCGGGCGGTTTGCGTTTCAAGGCCGGTACCCAGCCGTGGCTGGATGCGCTGTCCGAGCGGCGCGCCGAAGTCTCCATGGTTGTTGTTCAACAGGGGAGCTAGGCATGTCCGCAGAACAGATCCACATGGCCATTGCAAACACATCCTCGGTAGCGATCGAGGCCAACACCGCATTGGGCGGCCAACGCACCATAAGCGCGCCTTCGGCCCGGCAGCAGTTGGCCATCAAGGTCTTCTGGGCCCAGCACCTGGAAGAAGTGCGTGCCGCGCAAAAACTGCGCTACGACATTTTTGCCGGCGAAATGGGCGCCCGACTGAGCACCACGGTGCCGGGCCACGATATCGACCTCTTCGACAACTTCTGCGAACACCTGTTGGTGTGTGACGAGATCACCGGCCAAGTCATCGGCACCTACCGTGTGTTGACACCGGTGCAGGCGCAGCGGGTGGGCAGCACCTACAGCGACACCGAGTTCGACCTGACCCGACTGCGGTCCTTGCGCAAACGCATGGTGGAGCTGGGTCGCAGCTGCGTCCACAAGGACTACCGCCATGGCGGCGTCATCATGGCGCTGTGGGGCGCCTTGGGCGCCTTCATGGTGCGCAACCAACTTGACACCATGATCGGCTGCGCCAGCATCCCCATGCTGCACAACGGCGTGGTTAGTGGCGACCTGGCGGCCAGTATCTGGCGCAAGGTGCAGACCACCCATCTGGCGCCGATTGAATACCATGTGCGGCCGCGCTTGCCGCTGCCCATCGAGCGGTTGGATGCGTCGCTGGATGTGGAACCACCGGCGCTGATCAAGGGTTACCTGCGCCTTGGCTCCAAGGTGTTGGGCCCCCCGGCCTGGGACCCAGATTTCAACTCAGCTGACCTGCCGTTGCTGATGCGCCTGGATGACTTGCCTGCGCGTTACCGCAAACATTTTTTGGGGGCCTGATGCGCGCCGGCCCCGACGCCTTTGCCCCGCTGATGCAGGGCATGTTCGACGGTGCACATTCAGACCATTCAGAGGATGATGATGACGATAAGCCAGGTCGCCGTTACCGTGCCATCTTTATCTCCGATATCCACCTGGGCACGGCGGGCTGCCAGGCGCAGGCTTTGCTCGGCTTTTTGAAAGCACATCCCAGCGATTGTTTGTATTTAGTAGGCGATATTGTGGATGGCTGGCAGTTGCGACGCCGCTGGTACTGGCCGCAATCACACAACGACGTGGTGCAAAAGCTGCTGCGCCGGGCGCGCAAGGGTTGCAAGGTCGCCTTCATTCCTGGTAACCACGACGAGTTTGCGCGGGGTTTTTTAGGCCACGAGTTTGGCGGTATCTCAGTGTGTGAGGACGCAGTGCATGTCACGGCGGACGGTCGACGTTTGTGGATTACCCACGGCGACTACTTTGATGGGGTTATTCAGTGCGCCAAGTGGCTTGCCTTCTTGGGTGACAACCTGTACGAGTTCACGCTCAAGCTGAACCGTTATCTCAACAACTTGCGGGGTCGCATGGGCTTGCCCTACTGGTCGCTGTCGGCCTATCTCAAACAAAAGGTCAAGACCGCGCTGAACTATGTGACCGATTTTGAAGTGGCAGTGGCCAACGCGGCCCGCTCGCTGGGGCACGATGGGGTGGTATGCGGCCATATCCACCGCGCCGAGATGCGCGACATCAACGGCATCTTGTACTGCAACGACGGCGACTGGGTAGAGAGCCGCAGCGCCCTGGTCGAGCACATGGATGGCCGCCTGGAACTGGTTTACTGGAATGCCGAGCAGACCAGCACGGTGATGGTCCATGGCGCACAAGAGGTGACTGTATGAAACTGGCACTGGTAACAGATGCCTGGCAACCCCAGGTCAATGGTGTGGTCACTACCTTGGTAGAGCTCGTGCGCGAAATGGAAGCGCTGGGCCACCAGGTGGAGGTGATCCACCCCGGCCTGTTTGATACCCGGCCCTGCCCAGGTTACGCCGGCATCGACCTGGCCGTGCGGCCCGAGAAGACGTTGACTCGTCGGCTGGACGCCATCGGTTCAGATGTGATCCACCTCGCCACCGAAGGCCCGTTGGGCTGGGCGGCGCGGCGCTATTGTTTGCGGCGCAAGCTGGCATTTACCACGGCTTTTCATACCCGGTTCCCGGAAATTTTGAAAGCCGCCATCAAGTTGCCGCTGTGGATTGGCTATGCCGTCTTCCGGTACTTCCACAAACCGTCTGCTGGCGTGCTGGTGCCGACCGAAAACGTGTTGCGCATGCTCCAGGCCCGTGGATTCAGGAACCTGCGCAGTTGGACCCACGGGGTCGATGTGCGCCTGTTCCAGTACCAGGAGGAGCCGCTGGTCTATGCGCCGCTCGGCGTTCTGGCCCGGCCAGTTTCGCTGTTTGTCGGGCGCGTTTCGTATGAGAAGAACATCGAAGCGTTTTTGCA
>JANXVI010000359.1 GCA_025351745.1 Rhodoferax sp. | reverse complement strand
GTTCATCATGGACCACAACATCTTCAAGGTGCCGGTGCTCGGTGCGCTGTTCCGCCTGGCCAAGGCCATCCCGATCGCGCCGCGGGCGCAGGACCCTGCCGCCTATGAGGCAGCGTTCGACGCAGCCAACAAGGTGCTGGCTGAGGGAGACTTGCTGTGCGTCTTCCCTGAAGGCGGACTGACGCGTGACGGCACGCTGCAAGAGTTCAAGGGCGGTATCATGAAGATACTGGAACGTGCCGCACAACAGGGCTTGAACGTGCCCGTCGTGCCCATGGCTCTGACCAATTTATGGGGCTCGTTCTTCAGTCGGGTCGAAAAAGGTGGCGCCATGGTGAAACCATTCCGGCGTGGGCTGTGGAGTCCGGTCGGGCTCAATGTGGGTGCGCCTGTGGCGCCAGCAGATGTGCAACCGGCACTGTTGCAGCAGCAGGTGCAGCAGTTGCTGAACACCTGAGAAGGCTGCCTCGCAATCATGCTGCTTTAGCGAGCAGCATTGCGCTCGCCTTGTATTGATGCAAGTATTCGCCGGTTGGTGGTGTCGGATTGGGGTGTTGCATGCGTTGATTCAACGCATGCTGGCTAACAGTGCCGCATTCACCCTGCCGCAGCCTTGCTCTATTTCTGAGCTAACTTCTCGTGCACTCGGTCGGCACGTTTGGCCGAGTCGGGATGCGACGACATCATCTGGTCCAAGCCGGTCTGCGAGCTTCCCATTGCTGCCAGTTTGCGGAACGCGCTTTCCATTGCGCTGGCGGTGTAGCCGTGCTTCTTCATGAAGGCCAGGCCATAGTCGTCAGAATCCGTTTCCTGGCTTTGCGAGAACTGGCTGTTGAGTAGCTTTTCACCAATGGATCCGAGGTCAGAGTCGGCCAAAGCGCCGGCAGCCCCACTCGAAGACGCTGCCGCCTTGCGGCCGGCCGACGCTAAGTAGGCAACGCGCAGGGCGGACAGGGAGTGGCCGTTTTTAACGTGGCCGATTTCGTGGCCTACGATGGCAAGCAGCTCCTGGTCTGTCATCTTGTCCATCAAGCCACTGTAGAAACGGATAGAGCCGTCGGCAGAGGCATTAGCATTGATTGACTGGTTTTGGTAGACCTTGAAATTGAGTTTCATCCCGTCTTCGTTGACGTGTTTTGCAGTAAGTTTAGCTAGGCGACCCGCGTACTTTGGTCCGGCAGCGATGGCGTTCTTCTTGTCGTCGCGCGCGCGCATCTGTAAGGAAACGCTCTTCAACTCGGTATCCGATACGGTGGCGGCCTTCAGCACGTCGAGACCGGCACCAAGCTTGTTTTCATCAGACGACGCACCGCTGCCGCCAGAGGTAGCCGCGCCGGCCAGGGTGCCCAAGCCGCTGAGCATGCCGCCGCTTGATTCCTTGTTAGCACTGGAAGTCTTGGAGGACGATGCATTGCTTGCCGTAGGCGGTCCCTGTGTGGTGTTGCAGGCGGCGAGGAGCAGCATTACGGCGCTCAGAGAAAGAATCTTGATCATGAAAAGAGTATTTAAGAGTTAATGAAAGCGGGAAGTACTTGCTGAAAGTCCAGCCGCTCATACGGATCACGGATAGGAGAGCCCACCGCGTGCGGCCGAGTATCGCACCCGAAACTGGGCTCACAAATCAACGCACCCGCAGTGGCCAGTCTGATTTACTCAGAATTTTCGCCTCCCTGGGACGTGCGTTTCACTGCTAATAGGCTGAGTAATCCCGAGCTTCGCACTTCACGCAATGCAGATACACTTTTTTACTATTAAATTTACCGTTTGAAGGTTGCACCAAGTCCCCGCGCTCCCGCGCCAGATGCACCACGTAGCTTCTTCACCGGCGGCAAATTGAACGTTCCCTCCAGACTGTGTCCCACGGCTCAGGCTAGCTGCACCACCCGTCTACCGAGCGCGCCTGCTATGACGGTGGTGTCGGCATCGGCATTTGCATCACCGGCCAGGCGCTACCCGGCCCATCCCGCTCAATGCACGCTCGCTAACAACGCCGCATTCCCCCCCGCCGCCCTGGTATTGACGGTGATGGTTTGCTCGGCGCAGAAGCGGTACAGGTAATGCGGGCCGCCGGCCTTGGGCCGGTTCCACTCAAGCCTTCTCCGCCAAACGGCTGCACGCCCACCACCGCGCCGATCATGTTGCGGTTGATATAGATATTGCCCACATGGACGGCATGGGCCAGGGCTAGGGCGCGGCAGTCGATACGTGTTTGTATGCCACAGGTCAGGCCGTAGCCCAGCGCGTTGATCTGGGCGATTACATCAGCGGGGTCGCCATTCCAGCGCACCATTCAAACCATGCAGACTTTTCAGTTTGAGTGGCTCCAGCCCCATTGCGTTAATACACGGGTTAATTCTTTTCGAAACTTCCAGTTGACCAGCGAGGCTGATTGGTAGCCGGGTACGCACCAACATAAATAACGAGGTTGCCATCATTTTGCATAGCAAGCCAATGAGAACCCTTACCAGTTGCATAGAACTTATCGCCTTTAAAAGCGCTTCCCGATTTGTCTGTGGTACCTCCATTCGCGGCCCACTTTGCTTTGCCCGCAAAATCGTACATGACTAAGTTCCCATCTTCCTGAAAGACGCAGCTCTTTATGGCAAGACCATTTGTTCCTGCATTCCAGACCGCTTTGTAGCTAGTCGCTGAAGCAAATTTGTACACCACCAGATTGCCATCTTCCTGGAACACGAGGCAATACCTTTTATCGGCTGAACAGTTGCGCTGCCCTTTTACAAAAACGGTATTGGTTTCAAATACCCCTTGTGGTACAGCGTGCGAGCCAGGGACATGGATAGGGGGAGGTTTTGGTGTAGACGTGTTGCTGTCTGTCTGGCCAGATCCACCGGGCACGTGAATGCGAGGGGGATGTAGCTGAGAAGATACTTGCGCCATGGCAGATGCAGCGCCAGCTAACAGAATGAGTGCTAATAATTTTTTCATGATTCGCATTTTCTAAATTGTGATTGGTATAAAAGTGACTTAAAAAAGGACCACTGTCCTACCCTTTTCTACACGGGTTCTCGGATGCGAGATTTGACTTCAGGTTGTTGGCGCTAAAACCATTTTCAGCAACGGTGGTCAGCAATCCAGAATACGGCGTGCCATCGCTGCTGTATTTAATACTGACGATGCCCTTTGCGTTCACTTTCACCTCTTGCACGCCATCCAAGGCTTTCAGTGATGCAATCAGTTTCGTTTTGCCTGCGGCACAGTTCGCATTGGTGCGTATCACGGTAGCGCCATCAGCGTTCTTTATTTCCTCACCAAAGTCATTGGTGGTTGCGTCTTTTGTCTGCGCAGCCGAGGCCATGGAAACCAGGCAAAGCAAGATCAGAGAAGTAATAGTTTTCATTTAACGACTCCACCGCCAGCGGAAAATTGGTCGCCCAACCGGAAATTTCTATCAAAATTGGCCCCGCGACTGGTGGCTGGAGAGCTAGGCTTCCAAACAATCGTTCGAACTGAGCCATCCGCAAATCGGAATGTTATGGTGGACTCCCAATTCCAGTTATCACCGGGCGATCCAGTAATATTGATATATCCACCCTTATCAAACTCGGACAGGTAAACTGTTCGTGTTGGAAGCATTCCTACAGTGACAGGAATAGCGGCTGTCCATGCGAAGCCAACTGTTCCAGAATACGTCGCAATGTGGGTTTTCGGGACATAGTTATTGTCGGCACCGTTAACCTTATCTGCTGTGGTTGAAAAAATATCAATGTTGTAACGACCATTGGCCGCTTTGGGAGCGCCGACGGTTGTGGTTACAACATCTATTTTTTTGAGTTGCGGGCCGTATACCGTGGCAAGCACGCCGGCATTAGGCTCAATTACTCTCGCTGTTTTCAACAGCTTGTCGTTTTGCAGCCCGTGCGGGGCTGACAACACCGGGGCCTGGCTGGGTGCGGGGCTGTTCGCCGGGCTGTCCACAGGTGGGCTGCCCAGTTTGGCCGGTGCACCCAGGGTGCCTACAGGTGGCCGCAATTGCGTTTGTGCCCAGCTGCTGCCTACGCCGGTGGCCGCCACGGCCAGCAACCCGGCAGATGCCAACTTGGCGACCCATCTCATTTGTCGACTTGCCCACATGTGATTCTCCAAAAAATGAGGATCACGCACATTGCGTAGCCCTTAGCCACTAAGACGCAGAGCCACGCCAAACTACGACATACACCCAAAAGAATTTTGCAAATGGCATGTCCGAAAACGGCCACTTCTGTGCGCCGCCGTGCGTAATGGATAAGAACTCCAACCGCATGAGCCTGAGTATTGCACCCAAAACGGGCTACAAAAGCGCCCAGCAGGCACAGCCCCGCCCCAGCGGCGGTACTGCCACTGTTGTCGAGGTCACCATGTAGTGCGCTGATCGTCGGAGTAGTCGGGTGGCGGCTGGGCTGCCATATCCCAGTCTGGCTCAGCCTCGACACCCTCCCCTGCCTCCTGCGCACCACACTTATCCCACAGCGGCGGCCCACGTGCCGGGATAGTGCGCGGGGCTTCGGGTTCCACCCCGATGTGCTCCAGAATCTTTTGGATGTCGGCGCTGAATGTGATGAACGCTTGTGATGCGCATCTGGCCCCCGCAGTTGGCGCAGATCAGCGGGAACACTTCATAAATGCGGGCGATCAGTGCGGCCCACAGATAGTGCGATGGTGGGCGCGGTTTGGATTTGGGTGGAGGCTCAAGTGGGGTTGCGGCAACAGGCGGGCCAGATGTAGCAAGCGCAGAGAATCTTACGACCACTTGCGCTGGCGGCACCAGCTGGGCGATGCGGTCCGTGGCCGTGCGCCGTAGCGCAGCAAGCGCTCCAGCCCTGCGCGGTCGGCCGCTTCGATACGCACCCCCGCATCGATCGAGAAGCCGCCACCGTGCTGGCTGGAAGCGACACGCTCGTTGATGTCTTTGGCGTCATGCGACTCTAAGTGGCCGCGTGCCACAAAGGCGCGCAGCAAACGTTTGCGCACGTTGGCTCGCACTTGGGCCTGCATTTGAGTAATTGCGGCCTCGTCGATTTGTGCCGGGTTAAAGGTGATCGACGGTGGGTTGACGGATGACGTATCTGACCCTGTACCTGGTAACTCTGAACCCGGCAGCGTCTCAAACATCCCCTCGACCACACCAACATGGTCACACAGGTGCGCAGTTGCCTCTGCCATGCGGCGTGTGTTGCATGACGGGCAGACGACACAGTCGTCGCAACGCACCCGCGCAAAGCCGTAGGCAAAGATGCCGCATTCGAGGTATTTGCGGAAGGCCTTCTCTACGTAAGGAGCCGGGGTGTGGTGATCGCCCTGGCCATCGAATTGCCCTGCGCTGGCCAGCTCAAGCCAAGTCTCGAAGTGCTCGGCCACCGTCTTGTACAGCAGTGTGCGTTCGGGGTGGCGGGGGTTGTAGGTTTTGGTGGGCTTGGCTTGTTGCTGCGCATGCTGGTGCCCACGCGGGTGTTGGTGAAAAGTCTGCGGTGAGCGGTTGGGCGGGTCTTGCAAGGGCGGCGCCAGTCTACAGGGGACTGGCGCTGGCACTACAGCTGCTGTTTTGTACAGTTGTACGCTGCGGGCAGATCGGGTCAGCCCGTTCCTCAATGCATGCTGGCCAGCAAAGCAGCATTCCCCCCCGCCGCCGTGGTGTTGACAGTAATCGTCTGCTCCGCGCAGAAGCGGTACAGGTAATGCGGCCCACCGGCTTTAGGTCCGGTGCCCGACAAGCCTTCACCACCAAACGGCTGCACGCCCACCACCGCGCCAATCATGTTGCGGTTGATGTAAATGTTGCCCACATGGGCGGCGTGGGCCAGTGCTTGGGCGCGGCTGTCGATACGTGTTTGTATGCCGCAGGTCAGGCCATAGCCCAGCGCGTTGATCTGGGCGATCACATCAGCGGGGTCGCCATTCCAGCGCACCACTTGCAGCACGGGGCCAAAGATTTCGGCTTTGACGTCGGCGATGTTGGCCACCTCGAACGCGTGGGGCGTGATTAAATTTGCTACAGTTTTAGTAGCTGCTTGCGCAGGTTCCACGAGGGCTATCAGCACTTTTGACTCAAGTCTCAGGCGCTGGATGTGCTTCTGGATGTTGTCATGCGCCTCCGCGTCTATGACCGGGCCCACATCGGTGGCGATGTCGGCAGTGTCACCCACCACCAGCTCGCTGGCCGCGCCTTTGAGCATAGCGATGACGCCGTCGGCAATGGCCTCGTGCACGCACAGCAGGCGCAGCGCAGAGCAGCGCTGGCCGGCGGAGCGGAAGGCGCTTTGCACGACCGCATCGACCACCTGCTCGGGCAAAGCGCTGGAGTCCACGACCATGGCGTTGATGCCACCGGTCTCGGCGATCAGCGGAACAATCGCGCCATCCTTGGCGGCCAGCGCGCGGTTGATGGTCTTGGCCACTTGCGTGGAACCGGTGAACACCACGCCGGCCACGCCGGGCTGAGCAACCAAGGCAGCGCCGACCGTTTCACCAGCGCCATGCAGCAGTTGCAAGGCATCTGCAGGCACGCCCGCTGCATGCATCAGTTGCACCGCCACCTGGGCTACACCGGGTGTTTGCTCGGCCGGCTTGGCCAGTACGGTGTTACCGGTGGCCAGGGCCGCAGCGACCTGGCCCACAAAAATGGCCAGCGGGAAGTTCCAGGGGCTGATGCAGACCCAGACGCCGCGCGCCGTCAGCGACAGCGTATTGGTC